>JALSLI010000001.1 GCA_026988395.1 Flavobacteriaceae bacterium
AAAAAAATATTTAAAAAAAAAAAAAAAAAAAAAAACAGGTAAAATTCTGAATTTCATAAAATTAGAAGTAAAATTCTTATTTCATCAAATCAACAAAAAAACCATCCTATATAAGGATGGTTCAAAATTGTTCTATGTAAACTAAATAAGTTTACTGCTATTATTTGATATACTATTTATTAATCCACTTCTTAAAAGAAATTGCCTCATTTACAATCGCAGCTATTTCAGAAATGGCTACACGTTCTTGTTGCATAGTATCGCGATTTCTAATGGTAACGGTATTATCTTCTAAAGTTTGATGGTCTAAGGTAACGCAAAATGGTGTACCAAGAGCATCTTGTCTTCTGTAACGACGACCAACAGCATCTTTTTCATCATAAGCTACCATAAAATCGTATTTTAAATCAGCTACAATTTCTTTGGCTTTTTCGGGCAAACCGTCTTTTTTAAGCAACGGAAAAACAGCAATTTTAGTTGGAGCTAAAATAGACGGAATTTTTAAAACTGTTCTGGTAGAACCGTCTTCTAAAGTTTCATCTTGCAAAGCTGTTGAAAAAATTGCTAAAAACAAACGATCCAAACCAACGGAAGTCTCTACTACATAAGGCACGTAATTGGTATTAGTTTCGTGATCGAAAAATTGTAATTTCTTTCCTGAAAATTCTTCATGAGCTTTTAAATCGAAATCTGTTCTGGAATGAATTCCTTCCAACTCTTTAAATCCGAAAGGAAATTTAAACTCAATATCTGCTGCCGCATTTGCATAATGAGCTAATTTATCGTGATCATGAAAACGGTATTTATCTTCACCCAAACCAAGAGATTTATGCCAATTTAAGCGTTCTTCTTTCCATTTATTGTACCATTCCATTTCGGTTCCGGGTTTTACAAAAAATTGCATTTCCATTTGCTCAAACTCACGCATTCTAAAAATGAACTGTCTGGCAACTATCTCATTTCTAAAAGCTTTACCGGCTTGTGCTATACCAAAAGGAATTTTCATTCTTCCGGTTTTTTGCACATTGGCAAAGTTTACAAAAATACCTTGTGCGGTTTCGGGTCTTAAATACAATTCGGTTGAAGATGCTGCATCTGCACCAAGCTTTGTACCAAACATTAAGTTAAATTGCTTTACATCCGTCCAGTTTTTAGAACCTGAAACCGGACAAACAATGCCTAATTCTTCGATTAAAGCTTTTACATCTGCTAAATCTTCTTTTTCGAGTGATTGTCCCATTCGTTTTAAGATCGCATTTATTTTTTCTTGGTATCCTAAAACACGCGGATTGGTATTAAGAAATTCTTCTTTATTAAAAGCATCTCCAAAGCGTTTTTCTGCTTTTTTAACTTCCTTATCAATCTTCTTTTCGATTTTTGCACAATAATCTTCAATTAAAACATCTGCACGATATCTTTTTTTAGAATCTTTATTATCGATTAGAGGATCGCTAAAAGCATCTACGTGTCCGGAAGCTTTCCAAGTAGTAGGATGCATAAATATTGCGGCATCGATACCTACAATATTTTCGTGTAATTGCACCATTGCTTTCCACCAATATTCTCTAATATTTTTCTTAAGTTCTACACCATTTTGTGCGTAGTCGTAAACGGCACTTAATCCGTCATAAATTTCGCTTGAAGGAAAAATAAATCCATATTCTTTTGCATGCGAAATTACTTTCTTAAATGTATCTTCTTGTTTTGCCATTTGGCAAAAATAGCAAATAATTACGAAATTTTAGATACTTTTCCGATAGCTTTTAATAAGTTTTCTATCTGCAAAAACGGAAAAACTATAATTGGTATTTGTTTTTAAACGTTCCGGAAAAATTTCATAAAATTCTAAATTTAGCACTTTACTATTTTGTTTTTTAAAATTGACTTTTTTACTATCAATTTTAACCGTTTTTCCATTACTGTCTTTTATCACCAACATAATTTCATTATCCTTATCGGAATCACTTATTTGATTTTTCTTTAAGCGTATTCTAATTTTAAAAGCATTTGTTCTTTTCACTTTTTTTGGCAAGGTAAAATTTCCATCTTTATGTTCTAAACCTACTACTCTGATCATATCGGCATAAACCATATCTTTTTTTATTTCAGAAGAAGTAGTTGTTTTCGGTTGCGATACAGATTGCGAATTTAATGTGTTTTGCTCGTTAGTTTTAACGGATTCAGAAGAAACTATTTCTTTAGCTGCCTCAGAAATACCTGTATTTGCAGTTACCGTATTATTTTTTTGAATAGCCTCTTTTTGTGAAATTTGTTGATTGATACTTTTTTCAACGGAAGCAGTTAATACTTTCGATTTTGAATTATTTTCCGCTACAACTTCAGGTACATCTTTATAAACAGCAAAATCTTGCATTTCTTCATCATCAACTTCATCTTCTACCTCTTTAAAATACACATCTTCACTATAATCAATAGCTTCCGCTTTATCCTTTTCAAATTTATTTTCATCTTCTTTTAAGCCTTTTTTAAGCGAATAAATATAAGCCAAAGAACCTAATAAAATTATCAGTAAAATAATTGGTAAAACCGGAAGTTTCTTTTTCTTCTTCCTTTTTTCTTTTTTAACTTTTGTAGGAGGAGCTATCGGTTTCTTTGATGAAACTTTTGGTTTCTCTTCTTGTTTTTCTTTTTTAGGTTTTTCAGTAATTTTTTTCTTATTAGCTTCTTCTTTTTTAACAACAGAAACCACTTCCATATCTACCTTGATAGGAATTGGTTTCTTTTTTTTAGATGTTCTACTTTTTGTAGAATTTATATTTTTTTTTGGGGATTTTTTTTGATTAGAAGCAACAGCTTCAGAAAGTTTTTTATCAAGATTATCCTTAATTGACTGAAGCTGATTTTTTAAATCCTCTTTTTCATTAGACATTTTTTAGTAATTTTTTCCTGTTAAAAACAGTTAGGGTTATAGTAGTTCTTTTTTTATTGTTTTTACTTTTCTACCGTCAATATAAACATCAACTAAATAGGCTCCTTTTTCTAATTTAATATCATCTACATCAATAATTACATCAGTAACAACGGCACTTTGATGATACGGAACATCTGTTTTATCGGTAAATGCAATACGCTCACCGGTAGCATCGGTAAAAAAACCTTTACTTTTTAAAACGTCTCCACTTGGTGCTTTTACAACTACATAAACCGGTACATCACGTTCTTTAGCCAAGGGATTTTCATTGATATTAAAACTAACTTTAAACGTATTTATACGTCTTGCTTTATCTGTTGGTTTAAATTTACCACTTTTGCGTTTATCAAAAGTACTAACAGCATAACCATTTGCTCTAATTTGTGAGGCTAATGCGACTTTTGAAGACAAATCCACATTTTTTTGCAATAATGTATCGTTTGCTTGATATTGCTTTTCTAAATTTTGAGATAACGAATCTTTCTGTACTTCCAAATCTTGATTTTCAAGTGTTAAAAGTCTGTTTTTTTTCGCCAAAGAATCGTTAGCTACCATTAAACGTTGTGTTTTTCTGGTTAATTCTTGAATTTTATTTTTATAAAACAAAATAGTCTTACGATTAGTAGATTTTAATTTTTTTAAAGAATCAATGTATTCTTCAATTTGATGTTTTTCTTTTGCTAATTCACTAGATAAAGAAGTGTTTTCTGCAATTGCTTCATCATACTGTGCTTTTAACTGGTTTAAGTTTGAAATTATTTCCTGTTTTTCAACAGTTAAATTATCAATTGCATCGGTTTGTTTTTTATGATCTAAAAAACTATAAATTCCTAATCCTGCTAATAATGCAACGAGCACTACTATTACTGTTTTTTTGGTTTTGTCGGTCATAATAATTGTTTTAAGTTTACAAATATATCATTTTTTCTCACAATTGTATATAAATGCAGGCGGGAAATTAAGAAATACAAAATTCAACCTGATATTCTTCTTATTAAATAGATTTTTTAATGGTTTATAATATTGTAGTGAATATTGGTATTGTACAAATCCGCTATTTGGTTTTAATACTTTAATGGTATTTTTAATGATTTTCTCACAAACCTCTTTTGGCATCATTGCTAATGGCAAACTGGAGATACAGAAATCAATTTCTTTGATACCTTTTTTTTCTAATTCAAGACTAATATTTTCTGCGGATTCTTGTAAAATAATTACGCGTTCATCCTTTATGTTTTCAGTTAAAAATTGATAAAAAACCGGATTTATCTCAAAGCATATTAATTTAGAATTTGCACTCATCCGTTTAAGGATTTCGGAAGTTATAATACCATTTGCCGGACCAAACTCCACTAAAATTAAGTCTTTGGAAAAATCAATATTCCGCAACATTTTTTTTATTAAAAATCGAGAACTCGGCATCACCGAACCGGAAGTTTTTATGTTTTTTACAGCTTCTTTAAAAAAAGCAATTTGTTTTAGCACGCAGTTAGAATTTTATGTGTATTTTTAATCAAAAATTGTTTACAAATATGCATCTATTATCAGATATATACAACTTATTTTTTCCGGAATCTTGTTTTACTTGTGAAAATCCGTTAACCGACAATGAAAAATACATTTGTACTTCTTGTTCTTTTAACCTCCCGGAAAGTCATTATACAGATTTAAAAAACAATACATTAGAACAAACTTTTAAAGGTAGAATTCCTATAAAAGAAGCAACTTCTTTATTATTATACAGCAAAAAAGGAATTGTGCAAAAATTAATACACCAGTTAAAGTATAAAAACCAACAAGAAATAGGTGTTTTTTTAGGTAAATGGTTAGCTAACGAAATAAAACAAAGCAATCGTTTTAAAAATTTGGATTATATTATTCCGATTCCTCTCCACAAAAAACGGTTAAAAGAACGCGGTTACAACCAGCTGGATTTATTTGGAAAAACTTTAAGTGAAGAACTAAATATTCCTTACGAAACACAACTCTTATTAAAAACAACAAACACAAAAAAACAAAGCAAAAAAAACCGCTTTGCTCGTATGGAAAAACAAGAAACCGTTTTTAAACTTAATCCTTATAAAGATTTTAGCAACAAACATTTTTTATTAATAGATGACATTGTTACCACAGGTGCTACTATTGAAACTTGCTACTCTTGCCTTTCACAATTAAAAAACATACAAATCAGCATTGCCGTAATGGCTTTTACTTTGTAATTTTTTTGAATTTATTAACCAAATATGTTGCATTTAATTCGTTAATTTGCGTAAAATTCACATAATGAAACGTCTCTTTTTTTATTTTTTGATTGCTTTAACACTCCAAAATTGTGCTCGTAGAGGAAATCCTACAGGAGGACCAAAAGATGAAGATGCTCCTATAATAATCCAAACTTTCCCTAAATTTAACACAACAGAATTTAACAAAAAAGAAATTAAGATTTACTTTGATGAATATGTAAAACTAAAAGACTTACAAAAACAATTGGTTGTATCGCCTCCTTTAAAATATCCTGCTGTAATTTCACCACAAGGCTTGCCTACAAAGCGAATTACCATAAAAATAAAAGATACTTTAAAACCAAACACGACTTATGTTTTTAATTTTGGAAACAGTATTGAAGACAATAACGAAGGCAACATATTAAAAGATTTTAAATATGTTTTTTCAACCGGAAAACAAATCGACACCTTGAATTTATCCGGAAATACAAAAGATGCTTTTAATCAGAAACAAGAAGATTTTGTTTCCGTTTTACTTTATAAAGCCAATCGTTTTAAAGACTCTATCGTTTTTAATGAAAAACCCGATTACGTGGCAAATACTTTGGATTCCACATCTTTTAATCTTACCAATTTAAAAAAAGGGAAATATCGTATCATCGCATTAAAAGAAACCAATAAAGACTACCAATACCAGCCAAAAGACGAAAAAATTGCTTTTATTGATAGTGTCATTGAATTGCCAACCGATAAAAAAATACAACTTAACCTCTTTAAAAAAGAACCTAAATTTAAAGTCAAACAAATTAACGAAGTTGCAAAAGGCCATCTCTTTATCGGTTATACCGGAAATGCCAAAAACAGTAAAATAGAAGTTGTAAAAATAGATACATTACCTTTTAATAAAATAACCGATTTTAAAACTTACACTTTTAAAGACAAACAAACCGATACCATCCATTATTTTTACGATTACAAAAAAACCGATTCTATAAAATTTCGTATAACAAAAGACACCATAACACAAGATTTTTTAGTTAAAACCTTAAAGAAAAAAATGGATTCACTAATCTTAAAATCAAACACCAAAGGAACTTTACATCCTTTTGACTCTTTAACTATAACTAGCAATGTTCCATTTAAAAAAATCGATAAAGAACAGTTCCAATTTATGCAAAGTGACAGCATTCCGGTAACTTTTAAATTACATCAAAAACAAGTAAATGAACTCCAAGTTCTATTTAATAAATTTCCTAAAAACCACTATAAACTTACGGTTTTACCTAACGGAATCACTTCCATTTTCAACCAAGCAAACGACACTTTAAACATCGGATTTCAAACTAAAAAGGATGCATATTACGGTAGTATTACCTTAGACATTAAAACCAATAAATCGCCATTGATTATACAACTTTTAGACAGTAAAAATAAGATTGTAAGGAGTGATTATCTCGTAAACAAAACCAAAACTATTTTCGAAAAATTAGTGCCTCAAAAATATATTGTTCGTGTTATTTACGACCAAAATAAAAATAAAAAATGGGATACCGGAGATTTTTTAAAACTCCAACAACCCGAACCCGTTTATTACCTAGACAAAACCATTGACCTAAAAGAAAATTGGTTTTTAAATGAAAGTATGCAAATACCTTAAAATTATATCTTATTTTTGCAAATCCAAATTAGAATAAAAAATGGATTTGAAAGAACAATTACAAACTGCCGTAATAAAAGCGGTAAAAGACCTATATAATACAGAAATTGATTCGGTTGATTTTCAAGAAACCAGAAAAGATTTTGAAGGTGACATCACACTTGTTGTGTTTTCTTTATTACGTCATATAAAAGGAAATCCTGTAGAAATCGGAACCAAAATAGGCGAATATATCAAAGAAAACGAAGACTTAATAACTGATTTTAATGTTGTAAAAGGTTTTTTAAACTTAGTAATTGACAAGAATTATTTTATAAACAACTTTCAAAATATCTATACTACACCTGATTTTGGCAAACAACCAATAAATGAAAAAGATGCGGTTATGGTAGAATATTCTTCGCCAAACACCAATAAACCTTTACATTTAGGTCATATAAGAAATAACTTATTAGGTTACGCTGTTGCCGAAATTATTAAAGCTTCCGGAAAAAAAGTATATAAAACCCAAATTATAAACGACCGAGGTATTCATATTTGTAAATCGATGTTGGCTTGGAAAGAATTTGGCAATAAAGAAACACCCGAATCCACCAACTTAAAAGGCGATAAATTAGTAGGAAACTACTACGTAAAATTTGACCAAGAATACAAGAAAGAAATCGCAAGATTAACCGCCGAAGGTATGGCTGAAAGCGAAGCAAAAAAACAAGCTCCATTAATGCTTAAAGCACAAGAAATGCTACAAAAATGGGAAGCAGGTGATCCCGAAACCGTTGCTCTTTGGAAAAAAATGAACCAATGGGTTTACAACGGATTTGATATTACCTACAAAGAAATGGGTGTCGATTTTGACGCTTTATATTACGAAAGTCAAACTTATTTATTAGGAAAAGAATTTATAGAACAAGGATTAAAAAAAGGCGTTTTCTTTAAAAAAGAAGATGGCTCGGTTTGGTGTGATTTAACCGATGAAGGTTTAGATGAAAAATTAGTCCTTCGTAGTGACGGAACAGCAGTTTACATCACCCAAGATATTGGTACGGCAATACAAAGAATAAAAGACTATCCTGATGTAAATTCCATCGTTTATACCGTTGGTAACGAACAAGACTACCACTTTAAAGTCTTATTTCTAATCTTAAAAAAATTAGGATTCGATTGGGCGAAAAATCTATACCACTTATCTTACGGAATGGTAGATCTTCCGGAAGGAAAAATGAAATCTAGAGAAGGTACCGTTGTAGATGCCGATGATTTAATGCAACAAATGACCGATACTGCTCGTGAAATTTCACAAGAATTAGGCAAATTAGAAGGTTATACCAACGAAGAAAAAGAAAAACTCTATAAAATTATAGGAATGGGTGCTTTAAAATACTTTATTTTAAAAGTAGATCCTAAAAAACGAATCTTATTTGACCCAAAAGAAAGCATCGAATTTAACGGAAATACCGGACCTTTTATCCAATATACTTACGCTAGAATTCAATCCATTTTACGCAGTGCCGATTTTGATCTAAACCAAAAGGTAATACCAACCGAATTACATCCAAAAGAACGTGATTTAATCAAACAATTACAAAACTTTCCGGAAGTCATTCAGCAAGCGGCAAAAAATTACAGCCCTGCATTAATTGCAAATTACACTTATGATTTGGTAAAAGATTACAATTCTTTTTACCAATCGGTTTCCATATTAAATGCAAAAGATACCGATACCAAAATTTTCAGAACACAGCTTTCCAAAAAAGTGGCTGACACGATTAAAACAGCTTTTGGTTTATTAGGCATCCAAGTTCCCGAAAGAATGTAAGTAAAGCGATGATTTATACAAAAAAAAACATCTTAAAAGGAGCAATTATATACAGTATCGGCGATGCTATTGCCACATTATTACTGCACGATTTCTCAATAATCCGTTTTTTAGGTATGGCACTAATTGGTGCCACAATTTATGCCTTTGAAATACCAAATGTATTTATTTGGATAGATAAAAAAACGCAACATTTACAAGGTTTAAAAAAAACACTTACAAAAACCACTCTGGCAGTATTGTATTTTAATCCGTTATGGATTGCCAGACATCTGTTTTTTATTAAATTATTTTCTCAAAATTACCACGATATAAACCTCCGTTTAATCGAAATTGCTTGGTGGTCTTTTTTAGTAAATATTCCTATTTCATTTGTTGCAAATTACATCATTCAGAACAAAATAAAATTAGAAAACCGCTTTTTGGCAAGTGCTATTTTCTCGGGATTAATGGCAATATATTATGCATTTAGTGAAACACTATTCGGTTAATTATGAAACTATGGCACAACATATTAACTAAATTACAAGACAACCAAAAAGTGTGTTTATTAATCGTTGTTCAAAATCAAGGAAGCTCTCCCGGAAGACAAGGTTTTAAAATGATGGTAGCCCAAGACGGTTCTATTTTTGGCTCAATAGGTGGCGGTGTAATGGAATATAAATTAGTGGAAAAAGCAAAAAAAAGACTCCTTAAAGGTGAATTTTCCTCACTTTTAACAAAGCAAATTCACCAAGCAAAAACGCCAAACAGTTCAGGTATGATTTGTTCCGGTGAGCAAACCGTGGTTTTTTCTACCCTTTCGGGAAAACACATCACTTCGATTCAAAAATTTTTACAAGAAAACCAACTCGTTGATTTACATTTATCTGAAGACAATGTCAGTTTTCACTTCGATTCAACTTGTAAAAATCCCATTTTTCAATATCAAAACCAAAAAAATTGGCTCTATCAAGAACCACTCAAAAACAAAAAAAATGTCTATATTGTAGGTAGCGGACACGTAGGATTAGCAACTACCGAAATTTTAAAATTCTTAGAATTTAATACCATTGTTTTTGATAACCGGAAAGATTTAAACACCTATAATCAAAATACTTTTGCTTCAAGAAAAGAGATTGTTCTGTATAATGATATTCAAAAATACATACCAAATCAACCAAATTCAATTGTTATCATTATGACCAATAAATACACTGATGACAAATTGATTTTAGAAAAATTACTTGCCGAAAATCAATTCAATTACGGTTATATTGGCGTTTTAGGTAGCAAAGAAAAAATACGAATAATGTTTAAAGCACTCCGCGAAAGCGGTATTCATAACAAACTATTAAAACAAGTTTACGCACCAATAGGAATCGCTATTAAAAGCCAAACACCACAAGAAATTGCAGTTAGTATTGCAGCTGAATTAATTGAATTAAACAATAAAAATACAAATTAACGTTCCTGTTTAGTAAACCTCCTCAGAAAATGAACAAATTCTTGGCACTTTTACTTTTTTTTACTCTTATCGCTTGCAATTCACAAGACGAAGATAATACATCCGAAAATTTTAAAGCAAAATGGATAAACGATGCTTTTGATGCCATAGAAAGTGGTAATTATCCAAAAATAAAAGCCATTTCTTGGTGGCACGAAAACTGGGAAGGAACTTCCCTCCGTTTAGATTCCTCACCACAAGCTACACAAGCTTTCCAAAACCGAATAGAAAATAACTTATACCAAACCGAATGCCAATTTGAAAACAACAAGTTAAAACCCTTACAAAACGACATTTACCACAGTGCTTTTCCGGATTTTGGCGGACAAGAAAATTTTGTTTCCGATGAACGAATTGTAGCCTATCAAGATATAGTTGGTAAAGAAATTGCTTGGGCATATTTTTCTAATAATTGGATTGGTGGTATTTTCTTTCCAATAGATGATATAACCATAATTCATAACAACGGAAACACGCCTTTTGTAAGACTTATGGCAAGAAGTGATTTTTCTGAATTCGGACAAGACACAACCTACACGATGCAACGAATTTTAAATGGTGATTTTGACACGCAACTAAACGAATGGTTTACAAAAGCGGCTCAATTAAATTATCCTATTCTTTGCGAATTTGGCACCGAAATGAACGGCAACTGGTTTCCTTGGAACGGACAATATGCCGGAGGCGGAACGACCAATCAATACGGCGACCCAAATTATCCTGACGGACCGGAACGTTTCCGCGATGCTTATCGCCATATTATTGATATTGCAAATGCAAATAACGCCAACAATATTACTTGGTTTTTTCACGTTGATACACACAGTTTACCACAAGAAGAATGGAATAGCATTTCCTACTATTATCCCGGAGATAATTATATCGATTGGTTAGGGTTTTCGGCCTATGGACCGTTTACACAAAATGACGAAATCGAATATTTTTCTGATATGATACAACAAATTTATCCTAAACTTAATGATTTAGCACCAACAAAACCAATTGCCGTTTTAGAATTTGGTGTTTCGGAGTTGTAATTTATCTCTAAAATCTTACAATAATATACATACTTAAATTCTAATTTTGCATATTGCATTCTACAAAAAATTAGTATATTCGTATATATTGAAACACTCAGAATGGAAATTAGGTAGATGCAACTTGTAAATGCAACTTTTTGTTTTACAATCTTCAAATTTCAAGCATAGCAATAGCTATGATTTAAATTAAAGTGCAATAAAACCGGAAAAGACAAATAATTTACAAGGAATTTTGATGTTAAATTAGTATAATATCGATATTAGCGGTTTTTTTTAGATATTTGCATTTATAACAGCAATTAATCTACAAGTCAAATAATGGCACAAAAACCAAGCATACCAAAAGGAACAAGAGATTTTTCACCCGAACAAGTTACCAAACGAAAATATATCTTTAATACCATTCAATCCGTTTTTGAAAAATACGGCTTTCAACCTATTGAAACACCAAGTTTTGAAAATTACGAAACCCTAATGGGTAAATATGGTGACGAAGGTGATAGATTAATTTTTAAAATATTAAACTCCGGCGATTTTCTTAAAAAAACAGACAGCAAATTGCTAGCTGAAAAAGACAGTAAAAAAATCACCAAATCCATTGCAGAAAAAGCGTTGCGATACGACCTCACAGTGCCATTTGCCAGATATGTTGTACAACATCAAAACGAAATTACTTTTCCGTTTAAACGTTATCAGATACAACCTGTATGGCGAGCTGATAGACCGCAAAAAGGACGTTTTAGAGAGTTCTATCAATGCGATGCAGATGTCGTAGGAAGCAAATCGCTATTACAAGAAGTAGAATTTGTACAACTCTATGATGATGTTTTTACAAAACTCGGTTTAACCGAAGTGGAAATCAAAATAAACAACCGTAAAATTTTATCGGGAATTGCAGAAATTATCGAACAAAAAGAGAAATTAATCGATTTTACAGTAGCATTAGACAAACTCGATAAAATTGGCGAAGATGGCGTTATTAAAGAAATGCTCTCTAAAGGAATTACACAAAATGCCATTGAAAAAATAAAACCTCTTTTCCGTTTTAACGGTACCAATCAAGAGAATTTACAAGCATTGCGTAAAATGTTGCAAAGCTCCGAAGAAGGTTTAAAAGGTGTGGAAGAACTCCAATATATTGTAGATACCATTGAAAAACTCGGTTTAAAATCGGCTACTCTAAGTATTGATGTAACTTTGGCTCGCGGACTAAATTACTACACCGGTGCTATTTTTGAAGTTGTTACCAATAAAGTAAAAATGGGCTCAATCGGTGGTGGCGGAAGATACGACGATTTAACCTCTATCTTTGGTTTAAAAGATTTAAGCGGTATTGGTATTTCTTTCGGCTTAGATCGAATTTACCTCGTGCTGGAAGAACTGGATTTGTTTCAAAAAATAACACTTCCAAAACCAAAAGTCGTCTTATTAAACTACCAAGATGAAACAATACTAAACAAGTTAAATCTACTAAAATCCTTCCGCGAAAGCGATATTAAAGCCGAAATTTATCCGGATATCGCAAAAAGTAATAAACAACGGCAAAAACAATTTAAATACATACAAAAAAGAACTATTGATTTTGTCGTTTTAGACGACGATAAATCGGAAGAATTTACGCTAAAAAACACCAAAACGGGTGAAATTATAAAAGGTACTCCAAACAAACTAATCGAAATACTAAAAAAATAATTTTGAAAAAAAAGCTTCAAAATATTAAAATTCAAACCAAAAAGGACAAAAAAAAGGTTTTTAAACACGAAAATTTTGTTGCCGGAATTACACCGTATTTACGCGGACCATATTCCTCTATGTATGTAAAAAGACCATGGACAATCAGGCAATATGCCGGATTTTCAACCGCAGAAGAATCCAATGCTTTTTATCTTAGAAATTTAAAAGCCGGACAAAAAGGACTTTCGGTTGCTTTTGATTTAGCAACACACAGAGGTTATGATTCTGACCACGAACGCGTACAAGGTGATGTTGGTAAAGCAGGTGTAGCTATTGATACGGTAGAAGATATGAAAATTCTTTTTGACCAAATTCCGCTTGATAAAATGTCGGTTTCCATGACAATGAACGGTGCCGTTTTACCAATTTTAGCTTTTTACATCGTAGCTGCCGAAGAACAAGGCGTGGCACAAGAACTTTTATCCGGAACCATTCAAAATGATGTGCTAAAAGAATTTATGGTACGTAACACATACATTTATCCGCCAAAACACTCCATTAAAATAATAGCCGATATTTTTAAATACACGGCTAAAAATATGCCTAAATTTAATAGTATTTCCATTTCTGGATATCATATGCAAGAAGCAGGAGCAACTCCTGAAATCGAATTGGCTTATACTCTGGCCGACGGTTTGGAATACATAAAAACCGGATTAAATGCAGGTATGAAAATCGATCAATTTGCTCCGCGTTTATCCTTTTTTTGGGCAATAGGAATGGAACATTTTACCGAAATTGCCAAACTAAGAGCCGGAAGAATGCTTTGGGCAAAAATTGTAAAATCCTTTAATCCAACCAATCCAAAATCCATGGCTTTGCGTACACATTGCCAAACCAGTGGTTGGAGTTTAACCGAACAAGATCCTTTTAATAACGTAGCTAGAACGGCTATCGAAGCAATGGCTGCCGCTTTTGGCGGAACCCAATCTTTACATACAAATGCCTTAGACGAAGCAATCGCTTTACCAACGGATTTTTCGGCAAGAATTGCACGTAACACACAAATCTATATTCAAGAAGAAACAAAAATAACCAAAACCGTGGATCCTTGGGCAGGAAGTTATTTTATTGAAGAATTAACGCAAAATATTGCAAATAATGCTTGGAAATTAATTCAAGAAGTTGAAGAGCTCGGCGGTATGACAAAAGCAATTGAAAAAGGAATTCCGAAATTACGTATCGAAGAAGCTGCTGCAAAAAAACAAGCTCGAATTGATAGTGGCCAAGATATTATTGTTGGCGTTAACAAATACCAATTAGAAGAAGAAGACCCTTTACATATTTTAGAAGTCGACAACGAACAAGTACGTAAGTCACAAATTGAACGACTGCAACGCGTTAAAAAAGAAAGAAACAACAAAAAAGTTCAAGAAAGTTTAAAAAAATTAACCGAAGCAGCAGCCTCAGGTAACGGAAATTTATTAGATTTGAGTGTTCAAGCAGCAAGAGAACGTGCTACTTTGGGTGAAATTTCCGATGCCTTAGAAAGTGTTTTCGGAAGGTATAAAGCAACAATTAATTCCGTTTCAGGTGTGTACAGTAAAGAAATAAAAGACGATAAATCCTTTAAAAAAGCAAAGGAGCTTGCCGATAAATTTGCCGAATTAGAAGGTCGCCGACCAAGAATAATGGTAGCAAAAATGGGACAAGACGGTCACGACCGCGGTGCAAAAGTTGTCGCCACAAGTTTTGCCGATTTAGGATTTGATGTAGATATTGGGCCATTGTTTCAAACACCAAAAGAAGCCGCCAAGCAAGCGGTAGAAAACGATGTACACATCTTAGGTGTTTCCTCTTTGGCAGCAGGACATAAAACACTGGTACCACAAGTGATAGAGGAACTAAAAAAATACGGAAGAGAAGATATTATGGTTATTGCCGGAGGTGTTATTCCGGCACAAGATTATCAATTTTTATTCGATAAAGGTGTGGTTGGTGTTTTTGGTCCCGGAACTAAAATACCAAAAGCAGCCATTGAAATTTTAGAAATATTAATTGACAGCGTAGAAGAATAATGTAGTTTGAAAAGAAAAATTATGCAACTAACAACCATTCGTATTGCCGGTGTACCGGAACATTTTAACTTGCCTTGGCATCTGGCTATTGAAAAACAAAAATTTACTAAAAAAGGGATAAACCTCATCTGGAAAGATTATCACGGTGGCACCGGAGCAATGTGCAAGGCTTTGGATGCTAATGAAACCGACATCGCTCTGGTATTAACCGAAGGTGCTTTTAAAGAACTTAGCCAAAATCAACACAGCAAAATGGTTAAAATCTATGTGGAATCGCCTTTATTATGGGGAATTCACACAGGCATAAACAACAATTTAACTTCCGAAAAAGAACTAAAAAATGCTACGGTTGCTATTAGTCGTTTTGGCTCCGGTTCGCATTTAATGGCAAAAGTATTGGCTTTTAATAACGGTTGGGATCCGGAAACTCTTACATATAAAACCGTTAAAAATATTGAAGGCGGAATTACAGAAATCAACAGCGATAAAAACACCTATTTTTTATGGGAACACTTTACTACAAAACCTTTTGTGGAAGCAAAAAAAGCCAAAGAAATAGGTAATTTAAAAACACCTTGGCCGTGTTTTGTAATTTTGGTAAGGAAAGAAACCTTAAAAAAACACAAAAAAGTAATAAAGAAAATCATTAAAATCATTAATAAAGAAATACGAAAATTAGAAAAAAATAAAGCCGAAAAGGAAATCATATCTTTATTTGCTAAACGATATAAACAAAAGGAAGAAGATATAAAAGAGTGGCTTTCAATAACCAAATGGAATAGCAAAAAACGAATTTCAAAAAAGAAATTTAATAAAATTCAAGATGCATTGTTACATTATAAAGTAATCGATAAAGCTTTTAAGTATAAAGATGTTGTAGAAAATATGTTTTTAGCTTAACAGAAATTTTAATTCATAAAATCAAGGGAAAGAAATCTCTACAATTAGTTTATTTTTTTTAAATCCGCATCATACAAACCAACCAAAACCGAATTTCCTTTTTCATCAATTTTTAAGCCGCCGTATTTTGCTTTTTGGTACTTATCGGAATTTCCTTCTTGAAAAAAATACGATTCGGCACCAAGATAAATTTGCCGGTTATTCTTGTGGTATTTTAATGGTATTTCACCTTGATATAAAGGATTTATTTTTTTTTGTAACCTGATTTTCTCTCCGATATTATTTGCGTTTTTTTGTAAAACAAGATAGCCTTTATTTGGTATTTTTTCTATTTCAGAAACACCTTGCTCCCCTCTAAAATTACGTATTTGTGCAATTTTATATCGCAAACGCATATAATCGCCTTGCATTAAAGAACGTGGATCAACAGGAGCTAATTCCAATAGAATAAAATTCCCTTTTTTTAAAGTCTGTTCCTTTTTAAATACAGCATAATTTACAAAAAGTAACACCAAAATTAAATTGATAAAAAGAATGTATTTTTTATATTTTTTAAGCATTGGCTTTCTTTAAAATGAAAATATTAAAACTGAGAAACAACAAGCCTAAAGCCATTAAAACAATGGATTTATATAACAAGGTTTCATCTAAATTGTAATAGTAAAATCCGATAAATAATAAAAAGGATAAAATACTCAAAACAAAAAGCATTTTAGAATGTACGTAATATGACAATAAAATTAAGGTTAAAGCAACGATAATTTGTGATGCAAAAAAAGCAATTCCGGAAATCAACAAAGCAATAATAACTAAGATAAAAACGGATTTCCTATCTTTTATTTGCATCTTAACGGCTATTTTATAAACGACAAAAAGAAAAGAAAAAGCGACAACAAGACTTAAAAAAGTTTGATACAAAAACGGAAGAATCACATTATTTTTAATCGAAATAATAGACATACTGAACAGTAAAACAACAACAAAAGCTACGCGAACCGGAGCATATAAATCGGTTAATTTATTTTTTAAGGAATAGAAAAAAGCTTCGTTAAAAAAAATAAAAGTAGTCAATATTAGGTTTACAATAATAAAAACCGACAACATTTCTTTAATGTGATTTTCTTGAAAATAAAACAAAACGCTCCCTTCCAACAACAAAAAAGCAATAAAAGATAAAATATAAGATTGGTTAATAATAAGTGAGATTACTCCTATTAGAAAAACAATAAAAATAATGGTATTTTCTGAGATATGCATAGAATTTAAACCAAAAACAACCAGCACCACACCAACCAAATAAGCCGAAATACTAAATGTATCTAAGAGTAAATTTTTTACTTTTTTATGTAAAAAAAGAGCAAAACCAATAATTGTAAATCCGATTATTTCTAAAGCCGTAGCAGAATCCCAAATACCGGAAATAGCGATGAAAGCGATAAACGCCAAAGTTGCAAAAAGACCACCAAAAACTGATAGTATTTTAATCGTTACACTTAAATTATTTTGTTGCTCTGTTTTATAGATGCTAATTATTTTGGATTCGTTTAGTTCCGTTTCCGGAAATAATTCTTTTATTTTTAAAATTTTATCTTTTATCATACCACTTATTTTGTAAAAATAAAATTAGTTTTATAAGTGCCGTTACACTAATTACGGTAAAAATTCCGGTTAGAAAAAAAATACTCGAATCGGCAGCTCTTTTTAACAATAAAGAAATGAAAATTGCAATCATACCACTTAGGGTTAAAGCAATAATCCAGATGTTTTTTTGTTTTACAGCATACCAATTTAAAAGCAGATAAAATCCTAAAACCAACATGTAAATAAAAAGAAAATTTTCACTTTTTCGGTGCATAATTCCGGATATCACGGCAATTGTTCCTGCTAAGATTGCATAAGCCGTTATTACTTTGATAAACCAAGTAGCAATTTGAAACTTTTGTTTTAAAAACAACACCATTCCGGTAACGGAAAAATTTAATAATAATAAGATTAAAAAATACGTGCTATCGCTCCAATCTGTTGCTATTTGCTTGGTAAACATAAAATAAGTGATATTAATCAATGCGATAAAAAGTAACCATAAAGGTTCAAAATTAGAGACTAAAACCCATAAAGAAACGGCAAATGTCCAACCTTTAAAAAAATCGTATGCATTTGCTCCGGTTTGGTAAATCTGCCCGAAAACAGCAAATAATACGCCGGTTAAAAGTGTTGCAACAGTTATTAAAATATTAGATAAAATCGGTTTTTTGTGCGAATATAATCCTGCCAAAATCGTTACAACAACCAAAAACTCTAAAATCCCTAATTTTACAAATTTGTGTAAATCTTGCCAATTGTAAGCAAAGAAAAACAAAATACCTGTTGCTAAAAACCCCAATCCGATACTTAATGAAAAGTAGTTGAGAAAAAAATACCAATCTTTAGGTTTGGTATATACTTTTTCATCTAACAACCAATTTATTTGCTCATTTTGCAAATTGCTGTTTTTAGAAATTATTTTTATATCGTTGTTGTAGCTCATTTAAGAAACAAATACGGCTCAAAGATAATAATATTTGAGCTAAATACACTATCTTTGTGAGCTAAATAAGTGGCGTGGACGATAAGTACTTGATAATAGAATATTTAAAAAAAAATCCCAATTCATCATCAAAAGAGATTTTTGAAGGTGTTGAAAGACAAAAAAGTCTTGCAACAATAAAACGAATATTATCAAAATTAATACAAGAAAATTTGATTGTTTCAATAGGAAAAGGGAAATCAACTCGATATTACCTTTCGCCTGAATATAAATTATTTGAACCGATTGATATTGAAAAATACTATGAAAAAGAGATTGACGAAAGAGAAATAAAAGAAAATTTTAATTTTTTGATTATCAGTAACATTCTACACAAAACAAATCTATTTACTGATAAAGAAATTAAGGATTTAAACGAACTTCAAGAAACGTTCACAAAAAATATTTCGGAATTAAGCACCTTGGAATTTAAAAAGGAATTAGAACGTCTTGCTATTGATTTGAGTTGGAAATCATCACAGATTGAAGGGAATACGTATTCACTTTTAGAAACAGAAAAATTACTAAAAGAAAATGAAACCGCATCTGGAAAAACAAAAGAAGAAGCGGTAATGTTATTAAATCACAAAAATGCAATTGATTTTATAGTTGAAAACCCCGACTATTTATTTCCTTTAACAATATCTAAAATTGAAGATATTCATAGTATTTTAACAAAGGAACTCAATGTTGACAGAAATATCCGTAAAAGAAGAGTTGGGATTTCCGGAACAAATTACAAACCTATTGATAATGAGTTTCAAATAAAAGAAGCTTTAACAGGAATGTGCGATTTAATAAATCGAAAAGAGAACATTTTTGAAAAAGCTTTGTTAGCCTTAATTTTGATTTCATATATTCAACCATTTGTTGATGGAAACAAGCGAACTGCAAGGATTGTAAGTAACGCAATATTGATAAATTATAAATATTGCCCAATATCATTCAGAACCGTTGATAGTATTGATTATAAAAAGGCAATGCTTTTATTCTACGAGCAAAATAATATTACAATTTTCAAGAAAATATTTATTGAACAATTTGAATTTGCTGTTAAAACATATTTTTAGAATGAAGGGTAAAATAAAAACGAGCTACAACAAAAAATATAGTGCATTTGGCAGATAGTGGTGTAATTTAAGATGATAGCAATAAATAAACATAGTGCAAAACCGAAAATTAAGTGCATTAAAGTACCAAACATACCATATTTAAACCATTATTAAAATACACTTATTCCGGTAATTTAAGTTCTAATTGCGTTGGCAATAATTTAAAAGTCATTCTATGGTATTTTGTGGTGCCGTATAATTTTATGGCATTACGGTGTTCTTTGGTTGGATATCCTTTATTTTTATGCCAGGCATATTTAGGAAATTCTGTTGCAATTTTTTCCATAAACATATCGCGATACGTTTTTGCTAAAATAGAAGCTGCCGCAATATTCATAAATTTGGCATCGCCTTTTATTATTGTTTTATGCGGAATGCCGTTTAACGGATGGAATTTATTTCCATCTACTACAATAAATTCCGGTTTAACCGATAATTTTAAAATCGCTTTTTGCATTGCTAAAATGGATGCTTGTAAAATATTGATTTTATCAATAGTTTCGGCATCTAAAAAACACACAGCATAAGCTACGGCGTTTTGTTCGATAACAGGTTTTAAGATGTTTCGTTGTTTTTCGGATAATAATTTGGAATCGTTTAATAATGGATGCGAAAAATCATCAGGCAAAATAACTGCTGCCGCAACCACAGGACCGGCAAGGCAACCTCTACCTGCTTCGTCAGTTCCTGCCTCATATTGAAATTTGGAGTATTTTAGTTGTAACATTATAAAAGCAAATATATATTATTTTAGTGATATAAAAACAATAATGATGTATAAGAAGAATTTTAAAGCCATAAAGTTTGTATTTATAAATATACTAAGGCTTTAAATTTTTATAAATCAGTAAAAAAGTCTTTTAACAAAATGTCAAGTGCATTGGCAATAATTTTAATAGTAGAAATATTAGGGGTAACTAATCCTTTTTCAATTTTAAAGATATACTGACGGTCTTTATCGGTTAAATCAGCTAATTTAGTTTGCGTAATACCTTGTTTTTTACGTAATTCTTTAATACGATTACCAACTTGGTATGGGAATTCGTTTTTAATCAAACTAATTTCATTTGCTGATAATTCTTTCATATCAGCAAAATGCAGTTTAAATCAAAAATATTTGTAACCTTAAAATACTACATTTTGATTTTTTTTATTATGTTTGTGTTGGAATTAAATTTAATTATCGTTATGAAGAAAATTGCACTTTTATTTTTTGGCTTTTGGTATTGTTTTGGTTTTGGGCAGGAGACACAAATTCCTAGTTTTGATAAACCAACATCAATAAATTTATTAGCAACACCAGATGTCATGGCTTTTCAAAGATATAATTTTTTTCCAGTAAATTTATATACAGGACGCATAAATATAAGTATACCTATTTTTGAAATAAAGTCTGGAAACATTAATGTACCTATAGCGTTAAACTACAATTCAAGTGGAATAAAGGTAGAAACTGTTCCCTCAAATGTAGGGTCTGGTTGGGAATTAAACGCAGGCGGAGTAATTACAAGAGAAATAAAAGACATTGATGATCGTTTTAAACTATCTGAAAATTATCCAACATACGATGATTATGAAGGAGTTTTTATGGGGTATGAAACTAAAGAATTATTTGTAGGTTTTGATCATTTAAATGGTATGACTTCTTTAGAATATTCTATGCAATCATCACAAAATGGGATTGACGTAGATAAAGTCGATTCTTCACCAGATTTCTATCACATCAATGCTCCAAATATAAGCAATAAATTTTATTTAAAAACTCATGGTGATGATTATAGCACTCCACACATTGATAGATACTATGATGGGATTTTTTTAACTAAAGATGGAACTAAATTAATTTCAAATAAAAGGCACTTAATCAACCTTCCTGTTTTTGGCTTCAATGGTAATGAAGATGGTAATCCAGATCAATATTATAATTCTCCTGGAACATTTTATTTGAATTGGAAAAAAAAAGAATTCTTAGATTTTAATATTTCAAAAGGTGGATTAATATATAATTTTAGTGAAAAAAACATAGTTGAATCTCGCAATTTACCTGTAGATAGACCTCTCAATTTATATCTTACTTATTCTGAATATCTTGATTATGATGTAAGAGTTACCTCATGGAATATATCTTCAATTTTTGATACTACAACTAACAAATCTGTTCAATTTGAATATACCACTTACCAAAGAGATGTTGTAGACCCAGTACTTAATATGAAAACAAGATCTCCCCTTTCTTCATATCAAAGTTGTATTTATGATTTTATGAATTATGGAGAAAATATTATTTATAATACTAAAACCCTTATCAAATATCCAAAAATAAAACGGATTCAAAAAATAATTTGGGATAATGGTCAGGTAGAATTTTTATACAATATGCAAAGATTAGATGCAATTGGAGAGAATGCTCTAACTGAAATTATAATTAAAGATAAAAATGAAAATATTATCAAAAAATATAGATTAAGTTATGATTATTTTATATCAAAAGAAGGATGCAGTGATCCAGATTGCAAAAGATTAAAATTAACAAATGTAGAAATTTTAAACACAAATGATGACATTTTGGGAGTTTACAATCTAGACTATGAATATAACACACCTCTTCCAAGAAGATTATCATTACAAAGAGATTTTTTAGGATATTATAATAACAATGGAATAACATATCTCTTAAACGATAATTTTACTCAACAAGGACCTAGACCTCAATTGTTTTGCTATTCGAATCAAGGAAACTATACCTTTCTACCATTTAACAGACTAGATATGACAACAACAAATGTGATTAGTGGCTATAGTTTAGAATCAAACAACTATTCCTTAACAGCATTACTAAATCGAATAACCTATCCAACAGGAGGATATTCTAGCTTTGAGTATGAAAATTCATCATTCAATTTTTTTAACCACAACTATACTTCAGGAATTGCTAGAATAAAAAAACAGCATTTAAATGATGGCAATGGACATGATACATTTTTAGAGTATTCGTATATATTAGATAATGGTATGTCTTCTGGATCAGTAAATAATATACCAACATTTGCGTTCCCTTCAACGACTAATTTTAATCAATTAACAACATTCGATAAAGCTAAAAGTGGTTTTGAATTAACCAATGGCAATTTTATAGGTTATTCTAGAATTATTGAGAGAAAAATTGGTAATGGTAAAACCGAATACATTTATAGTAGTCCCTCTATGTACCCAAATCAGCATGAAAATAGATATACTAGCATTTCAAATACTTGCCAAAATTTTTTAATTAATAATAGCTCATTCCCTAGTTTAAACTATATAGATAATGATATTAAGAGAGGGAAAATATTAAAAAAATATATTTATAATGAGAATAATGAGCTAATAAAAAAAATGGAATACGGCTATCAATACAGATTGTATAGCTCCTTAAACTTAGAATATCCTGTTAAAGTGTATATTGAAGCTTCTCCTCCTAGCTATGAGGAAAGAATGTTTTTTACTGTTTTTGCAAACTCCTCAATTAATATTGAAAGATACTCATTGGGTAAGGAGTTTATTGTAGATTTTAGAAACACCAATGAAATAAATACAAACACTACCAACCTTTACGACGCAAATTATCCATTACTAAAAGAAAAAATAATAAATGACGGTTCTAATTTATACAAAACTAAGATTTATTATCCATTCGATAGCGAAGTATCTAGTAATCCGTACATATCTAATCTTAATACTTTAAATAGAATTAATGAACCTATTAAAATAGAAGAATATAAAAATAGTACATTATTAAATACTAAACTATTTAACTATGACTCATTTGGAAATAATATTATTGATAAAAAGAGTATATCTTATTCAAAAGGAACTGGAATTTTAGAAGAGGGTTCAATTGTTGATAAAAGAGATGTAAAAGGAAATATTTTAGAATTTCATACAAATTCTAACATTTATACCACTTACATTTGGGGTTACAATAAAACGCAACCTGTAGCAAAAATAGAAAACAGCAGATATGTAGATTTACCACAAACAGAATTAAATGCCTTATTAAATTTTGATTATACAACAGGTAGTGAATCGAGTTTATCTACATTATTAAATAATTTACGCAATGCCTTACCAAATACTACAATGGTAACAACCATGACTTATAAACCACTAATAGGAGTAAGCACAATAACCGATCCTAAAGGCGATACACAGTATTACGAATACGATGATTTTAATCGGTTAAAATATGTAAAAGACAGTGCTGGTAACATTCTAAAGGAAACGGAATATCATTACAGACCATAAATTTATACTTATGAAAAAAATAGCTTATATACTGGTATTGCTATCTATTAGCATAACTGCCCAACAAACACAATGGCAAAAAACCTTTGGCGGATCGCACGCAGATTATCTTTATGATGCCATACCTACGTTAGATTACGGATTTATTATGGTTGGCGGTAGTTTATCCAATAACACAGGCGATGTTAAAAAAAGTCAAGGAGACTACGACTTTTTTATAACCAAAATTAGCGAATATGGCAAATTGGATTGGTCCAGAACAATTGGTGGTAATAAAACAGACATCATCAAGTGTATTGTTAACACCTATGATGGCGGTTATCTCATTGCAGGAATAAGCAATTCAGATAGCGGAGAACAGAAGACAAGTAAAAATATTGGTATGCAAGATATCTGGATTTTAAAAATAGATATTCTAGGCAATATAGAATGGCAAAAAACACTAGGCAGTATGGCTAGCGAAAACATTTACGATGCCATTAAAACAAAAGACGGCTACCTTATTGCAGGCACCTCCACCGGCGAAAACGATGATTATGAAAAAGAATTTACAGAAAATAAAGATATCATTTTACAAAAAGGAAAAAATAAAGGTAATGATGATTTTTGGCTTGTAAAAATAGACTTGTCAGGTAATGAAGTATGGCAAAAATCTTTTGGCGGAAAATACAAAGATGTACTTAAAAAAGTCATTGAATTACCAAATGGAGAACTATTATTAGCAGGCAATTCTAATTCGCCTTTAGGAAACGGTAAAAACACACAAAATTTAGGATTAACCGATTGGTGGCTCATAAAAACCGATAAAAACGGTAATGAAATATGGCAAAAATCATTCGGTCAAGAAAGCGATGATCAACTAACTACGGCAATCATAACAAAAGATAAAAACATTTTACTTGGTGGAAACTTTAAAAATTTAACTAAAAACGGAACAGGTAATTCAGATTTTATCTTAAAAAAAATAGATCAAGACGGTAATATTATATGGGAAAACAATTATTCGCAAGGAAAAAACGACGTACTAACCGATATTATACAAAATAAAGATTCTACATTCTTGTTAAGCGGTTATACAAGTACCCAAAAAAAATATTCCGATAAAAAAATCAGACCAAAAAACGGGTCTGAAGATTACTTAGTACTAAAACTAGACAAATTTGGCAACGAATTATGGCGTAAAATTATTGGAACCAACAAAAAAGAAGTTTTAAAAAGAACAATCGAAACTAGAGATGGCGGATATGTACTTATAGGAGCAAATATGCCTATTATACCAAAAGGGAAAAACGATGCCAATTTTTATATTGTAAAATTACTGGATAAAGACAAAACAAAACCCAAAAAATTGCCTCTTGAAGCCATACCTAATCCAACAAGAGATTATACGCAAATCGTATTAGGAAACGATTACAAAAACGGAGAAGTATTGGTATTGGATTATACCGGTAAAATTTTACAACACTTTAAAATTTCAGGTAAACGAATTATTCCGATAAATTTAACACCTTATGCAGATGGCACATATATTATTCAGGTAAAAACCAATATTGAAACAAACAGTGCCAAAGTAATAAAAATTAACCAATAAATTTTTACTATGAAAACCAAAATACTTTTTTTATTATTGTCCTTATTTATTGGTTTGCATTTTTTCGCACAAAGCAACGATCAAAATTGGATTAAAGCAACTACCTATAAAATCCCGGTTCAACAAGCCGATTTACCAACCGTTTCCGATACAGATAAAACCGTACAAATAACTTATTACGACGGTCTGGGTAGACCAAAACAAGTTATACAACAGCAACAATCTGCAAGCGGGTTAAACATTATACAACACATAGAATACGATGCTTATGGTAGAGAAGCAAAAAAATACCTGCCTATAACAAATGGCTCAACAAGTTTAGATTTTCAAAACATTTCGGAAAATGATGTGTTAAATTTTTATGACGGTAATCACGATTATCCTGCAACACAAAATCCTTTTTCGGAAACCGAATTTGAACCTTCACCACTTAATCGAATAACAAAACAAGCAGCTCCCGGTGATGATTGGGCCTTAGGTAGCGGCCACGAAATAAAATTTGATTACCAAACCAACACAGCAAACGAAGTAAAATTTTTCACCTTTGACCTTACCTACAATAGCAATACAAAAACCTATGACCCCTCTAATTTTAGGCAAGAAGGCTATTATCAACCCAATCAACTTTATAAAAATATCATTGTTGATGAAAATAACAATATTGCTTCGGGCAATCAAACCCAAGAATTTAAAGACAAATTAGGTAGAGTTGTTTTAAAACGAATCGTTGCCAACACAGATACTTTTGATACCTATTACGTTTATGACGATTACAACAACTTAACTTATGTAATTCCTCCGTTAGCAGCAGAACAAAACATTAACAATAGCATATTAAACAGTTTGTGTTTTCAATACAAATACGATTACAGAAACAGACCTGTTGCCAAAAAAATACCTTCTAAACAATGGGAATATATCGTATATGATAAATTAGACCGTGTTAGAGCAGGCGGACCAACTGCATCTCCGTTTAACGATACTAACGGACAAACAGGTTGGTTATTTACAAAATACGATGCTTTTAACAGGCCAATAATTACAGCTTGGAAACAAGCAACCATAAACGAAACTAATCGTTTTAATTTAGAAAATCAAATAAATACCGAAGATACTATAACAACCTTATCGGAAGAACGATTTACAAATACAAATACGGTTTCGGGCATTACTTTTTCATACACAAACACCTCATTCCCTAAACAAAATTACCACATTTTAACCATAAATTACTATGATGATTACAATTACCATAATGCTCCAAATCTACCAAATTCGATTTTAGGACAAAGCATACGTAACGGAAATAACAACAATTGCAAAAGTTTATTAACCGGTTCGTGGATAAGAATTTTAGAAAACAGCAACCAATATCAAGGAAAATTAGGCTATACGTTTTATAAAAATGATAGGTTAAACAGTGCGGTATTTACCGGAGTTGAATATCCAAACGGCGGATTTACGCATATAAAAAACAATATTGATTTTGAAGGAAAAACAACACAAACCATAACCGAACACAAACGAAACTCAGGTACAGATTTGTTAACTACTACCGAAAACTTTAGCTATACACCACAAGGACGACTTTTAAGTCATACGCATAAAACAAATAATAATACAGAAATTAACTTAGCCACAAATCAATACAAAGAATTAGGTGAATTAAAAAGCAAAAAAGTTGGAAGGTCTGCAAGCCTACCACTACAAACAATTGATTACCAATATAATATTAGAGGTTGGCTTACAGACATAAACTATGATCATAACGATGATAACGATTTATTCGATTTTAACATTAAATACCAAAATCCTTCGAATGATGCCACACCATTATACAACGGAAATATCTCAGAAACATATTGGAAAACCACCAATGACAATCAAATGCGAAAATACAGTTATTCTTATGACGGTCTAAACAGATTAACCAACGCAATTTACAAAAACACGAGTACAGGTATTACTAATACTTACAATGAAAGTCTTACTTACGATAAAAACGGAAATATTTTATCTTTAAACCGAAACGGAGGCTATGAGAGTCCTACTTATACCCCTGCAATTGATAATTTAATGTATTTTTATGACCAAAATAACCCTAACCAATTAAAAAAAGTTGTAGATTTGTCTAACAGTCCGCAAGGATTTAAAGACGATGCAAACGGCAGTATAGCAAGTGACACGCAAGATGATTACAATTACGATCAATACGGCAATATGACCCAAGACCAAAATAAAGAGATTACCAATATTAAGTACAACCACTTAAACTTACCGGTTGAAATAAATTTTAGCAACAACCGTAAAATCTCTTTTACCTATGATGCTATGGGTATTAAACTAAAAAAAGATGTGTTTAATAACAACTTTCATATATTTACAACCTACAAAGAAGGCTTTCAATATTTACAAGGTAAATTAGAGTTTTTCCCAACAACAGAAGGTTATGTAAAAGCCGTGTATAATTACGGCAGTAACACACCGTATTTTCAATACGTTTACAATTATACCGACCATTTAGGTAATATCAGGTTAAGCTATACTTACAGTGATAAAATGGGTTATAA
>JALSLI010000002.1 GCA_026988395.1 Flavobacteriaceae bacterium
TACGTTCATTTTCTTATCTTTTTACTGTTTTTATATTTATTCGTGTTTTCCGTCATCAAAGACTTCAATAGTAACTTCTTTTTCGATTAAATCGGTAAATTTTCCGCGATATCTGGTTGCTTTTACTAAATGGTTGTCTATCCAATGGTAATTTCCTCCTCTTGGTTTTCCCATTAAAAGACTGTGGTATTTAAAACCGTTTTCTTTTAACCATTTTTCGGTGTAGACTCGGTGTTCTTCTGTTCTAGATGTAAAAAAACAAATTTGATGCCCTTCATCATACCACTTATTTAATGTAGCTAATGCGTCGGGATATGCTTTTGCGGTTAGCATTCTTTCCGGTTCTTCATTTGGTATGTCATCGCAAATTGTTCCATCGATATCGATAAGGTAATTTTTTACATTTTCGGGTAAAATCGGACTTAAAGCTTTACCGTCTTTGTCTGTTATGTTTTTTAAATGCTTTGTCATAATCTAATATCTTATTCGTCTTTCCAGTTTAATCTATCCATTTGGTTGTATTGCCAAGGAGCTCCATTGTTTTCTATATTTGTCATCATCATATTTAATTCTTGAGGAGCCGCTGATTGTTCCATTACTAAAAACTCTCTCATTTCCATAATGATAGCAACAGGATCAATGTTAATAGGACATTCTTCCGCACAAGCGTTACAAGTGGTACAAGCCCAAAGTTCTTGGGGTGTAATGTAATCATTTAATAGTTGTTTGCCATCGTCTTTGAAAGTACCGCCGTTTTTATCGATATTAGCACCAACTTCTTCTGCACGATCACGTGTTTTCATCATAATTGCACGAGGCGATAATTCTTTACCGGTTATGTTTGCAGGACAAACAGAGGTACATCTTCCGCATTCTGTACACGTGTATGCATTCAGTAGATTTACCCAATTTAAATCAAAAATATCGCTTGCACCAAATTTTTCCGGTGTTTCTTCACTATTTTCATCTGGCACGGCAAAAGGGTCGGCATTTGGATCTAACATCATTTTTACTTCTTTTGTAACCGTAGGATTATTAGGAAATTTACCCAAAGGTTCTAATTTAGCAAAAAAGGTATTTGGAAAAGCTAATAAGATATGTAAATGCTTGGAATAATACAGATAGTTTAAAAAGATTAAAATTCCGATAATATGTAACCACCATGCACCTCGTTCTATTAAAATCAATGTACTTTCCGGTAAGTTTGCCATCAAAGGAGCGACGTGTTTGTTTATAGGAAATGCTCCTGCTTTTACATAGTGTTCTACACCTAATTGTTGTAAATTATAATCTGCGGCATTCATGATCAGGAATAAACTCATTAATATCATTTCAAAATATAAGATGTAGTGTGCATCTTTCTTTGGCCATCCTTTCATTTCTTTGCTCCAAAAACGTGGTATTTTTAAAATTTGTCTTCGTATCCAGAAAATAGTTACCGAAATCAAAACTAAAAAGGCTAATATTTCAAAAGTTGCTATTAAATAATTATAGGTATTACCAAGAAATTTTGAAAATATACGGTGCGTACCAAATAAACCATCGATAATGATTTCTAATACTTCGATATTGATAATGATAAAACCGGCATATACGATAATATGTAAAATACCTGCTATTGGTCTTTTTACCATTTTAGATTGTCCCAAAGCCAGCATGGTCATATTTTTCCATCGTTCAGATTTTCTATCAGATCGATCAATATCTTTCCCTAATTTTATATTTCGAATTAATCTTTTTACATTTTTAGCAAAAAAAGCAATCGCTGAAACGAGTAAAATAGCAAATATTATGTTTGGTAAGTAATGCATCATAAGATGTTTCTTTATTGATTAGTATTTTCTTTTTGGTATCCTTTATCTTTCTTTCCGAAAAGGGAAAAATGAACAAAACGTTTTGGATGTAATTTCATTTCACGTAATAATTCTTCCATTTCTTTTGAAGCCTTTTCCAAATTATTGTAAAGTTTTTTATCTTTTAGAAGCATTCCAATTGAGCCTTCGCCTTTGTCAACTTTAGAAAGAATACTGTTAAAGCTTTTTAAGGAAGCATCTAATTTAACCATAGAACTTTGTAGATTTTTGGTAAGGTTTGCTTTTTCCATTTTACCGGTGATAGTTGCCATACTCTTACTTGTAGCATCTGCATTAGCAAGAATAGAATTGAATTTGGTTTTATTTTCCAGTGAAAGAGCATCAAAATTTTTAGAAATATTTTTAAAATGATTTAGTGTTGTATTGAGATTAGCAATAGCACTTTTAATATTTTGTTGCGTATTTGGCTCTAATGTATTGTTAAGATTAACTAATAATTTATCGGTATTTTCCAAAACAGAATTCAACCTTTGATTTAACGGATCTATTTTTTTGCTTAATGTATCCATTAATCCCGGAGCTACTTGTCCCGGAAGATATGTTCCATTTTTTGCAGGATCACCGTTAAAATCCGGAATTATGGCAAGTTCTGCAGAACCCATACCGCTGATTGTTGGCGGAATTATTTTGGCGATACTGTTTTTAGAGAAAGTGATATCCTTTGTGATGTTAAACTTTACAATGAAAGTACCTTTTTTCTTTTTGTCAAAATTGATATCTAAAATATTACCAATTTGTAAGCCGTTAAGGGTAACTTTACTGGAATTGCCAAGTCCTTGGACATTGTTAAATGTAGTATAATAGATGCGTTCTTTTTCAAAAATATTTTGTTTTTTTAAAAAATTATAACCCCAAATGAGCACGGTAATGGCTATAATGGCAATAATTCCGGTTTTTAATTCTTTTGATATCTTCAATTTTATTTTTTTAAGGCTTAGTAAGCAAAAGTAATAAAAAAATAAAAAAGGTCAAGTTAAAAGTTCATTTTGTTGTGGGTTTAGTATCCAAAAACTTCTTTTAACTTTTTTTCGATAGTATGAGGTGTTTTTTTTACGAAAATAATCCCGCCGTTTGCATCTAACAAAACTGTATGCGGAATGCCTTTTACTCCAAACATGGTTGCAACTCGTGCATCATCATCAATTACGTGATGCCAAGTTAATCCGTCTTGTTTGATAGCGTTTTTCCAAAGGTGTTTTTTATCGATATTATCTTCTGAAACACTTATTATTTGAAATCCGTTTTTATGGTATTTTTTATATAATTTAACCAAATGCGGATTGCTGGCTCTACATGGAGCACACCAACTTGCCCAAAAATCGATTAAGGTAATTTTACCATTTTTACGGACTTCATTTAGTGAAATATCACTTCCGTTTAAGGATTCGGCATAAAAATTAGGTGCTTTTCGTCTTTTTGGAAGTTTCTTTTTTGGTTTGGAAGGTTTTTCTGTAACACCAGTTTTAATAGGAGTTTTGTTGTCAATTTCGGGATTTAAACTAAATTCTGCTACAGGATTTTCTTTTTCTACCTTAGGCAAATATTGTTGTATAAATGATTGAATAGCCAAGCCTAATTTAGAATTTTTATTGCTATCACTTAGTGTTTTAAAGGCTTTTTTATTTTGTTCCAATCGCCATTTATTTTTACCTAACATTTCACTAAGGATAATGGTAGCAATAGGAGAGGAGTTATGACTATTAATCCATTTTGTTTTATAAACAAATTTATTTTTAGCGTTATTTAAGCCTTTTAAGTAATTTGTGTATTCTTTTTGAAGTGTAGAACCGTTTATTTTTGACTTATCTAAGTCAGTTGGATTAATTTCTATAACAGTTTCAAAGTTATTTATTAATATTGGTATTTTATAATCAAAATCATTAAACCCGATATATAAAAGTTGTATATCGGTTTTATTTCCTTTAAATTCGAAGTGATTATTTTCAACTTTTGTTTTTTTGAGTGTTGTAAATTCGTTGTTAAATTCTTTTTTTTGTAAAAAAATATCTTTGTTATTATAAGAAGGAATTTCTCCATAAATATGATAACCTGTTATTTTTTTTGGTGTGATTTTGGTTTCTTTTTCTTTCTTACAAGCAGTTAAGCTTAAAATAAAAAATAGCACAAATATTTTTTTCATTTAAAAGTTTTTCTTTTAGGTGGTAAAAGTAATAAAAAAAAGAAAATTAAAGTGTATCTAACTTTTCAAAATGCGAATTTTTAGAAATATACTCTTTTACAATTTTTTTCATAGCACTAACCATCTCTAATTCATTAAAAGTAGTTATGTTATCTGATAAATTATTAATTTTTTGTTGTAAAAGTTTGTAATCTAGTAATTCTTCTTTAGCTATCAATATTTTAGGATGGTGTGTAGGTTGCGTAGTTTCCTTGTTACTTAACAACTCTTCGTATAGTTTTTCTCCCGGTCGCAATCCGATGATTTTTATATTAATATCTTTTGGATATTTTAGTCCGCTAAGCTGTATCATTTTAACTGCCAAATCGAATATTTTAACCGATTCACCCATGTCAAACACAAAAATCTCTCCTCCATTACCCATAATACCTGCTTCTAAAACTAACTGACAAGCCTCTGGAATGGTCATAAAAAATCTGGTTATTTCTTTGTGTGTAACCGTTAAAGGACCTCCGTTATTAATTTGTTTGGTAAAAAGCGGAATCACCGAGCCATTTGAGCCAAGCACATTGCCAAATCTGGTAATGATAAATTTGGTTTTGCCTTCTTGTTGTTTGCATTTTGCATAAATTTCGGCTATTCGTTTGGTAGCTCCCATAACATTTGTAGGATTTACGGCTTTATCGGTTGAAATCATGACAAATTTTTCAACATTATTTTTAACAGCCAAATCCATTAATTGTTTGGTTCCTTTAATATTAATATGTATTGCTTCAAATGGATTTTCTTCCATTAAAGGAACATGCTTGTATGCTGCTGCATGGAAGATAATATCAATTTTATGCGTACTAAATATTTTTTCTAATCGGTTTAAATTACGAATGTCTGCTATAATCGTTTTAAATAAAATGTTCTTTTTTTTATTGAGTTCTTGCTGAATTTCATATAGAGGTGATTCGGCTTGATCTAATAATAAAACTTTTTTTATAGGATACTTTGTAATTTGTCTGCAAATCTCACTACCTATTGAACCGGCAGCTCCGGTAACTAAAATAGTTTTGTTTATTAATTGATGTTCTATCTTAGGGTTTTTTAATTCAATAGGTTTTCTTTGAAGCAAATCTTCAATTTTGATGTCTCTAATTTGACTTAATTTTAAATCGCCATCAATCCATTTTTCAACAGGAGGAACGATTTTAACCTTTACATTTAAAGGTGTAAGTTTGTCCGTTATTTTGAGTAAATCTATTGGAGCAATATTTTGAATGGAAACAATA
>JALSLI010000003.1 GCA_026988395.1 Flavobacteriaceae bacterium
AAATCATTATTATGAAACATTTAATTGCACCATCTATTTTATCAGCGGATTTTGCCAACTTGCAAAAAGATATTGAAATGATTAATAAAAGTGAAGCTGATTGGTTTCATGTAGATGTGATGGACGGTGTATTTGTGCCAAACATTTCGTTTGGAATGCCGGTTATTAAAGCTATAAAAAAACACGCAAAAAAACCATTAGATCTACATTTAATGATTATAAATCCGGATAATTATATATCCGCTTTTAAACAAGCCGGAGCCGATATTTTAACCGTACATTACGAAGCATGTACACATCTTAACCGAACGATACAAAGCATCAAAGCAAATGGTATGAAAGCCGGAGTTTCTTTAAATCCGCATACACCTGTAGCTTTGTTAGAAGACATTATTAAAGATGTAGATGTTGTGCTGATTATGAGTGTAAATCCGGGATTTGGCGGACAATCATTTATTGAAAATACCTATAAAAAAGTAATACAATTACGTGATTTAATAGAAAAATCCGGTTCAAAAGCAAAAATTGAAGTAGATGGTGGTATTAATTTAGAAACCGGAAAAATGTTATTAGCTGCCGGAGCAGATGTTTTAGTTGCCGGTTCGTTTGTTTTTAAAAGTGAAAATCCTTCTAATACTATTTTACAATTAAAAAACTTATAGATAAATTAAAAATCTTTTTTTAATAATTTCTGACGCATTCTAAAAAGTGGAAATAACACCCATAGACACAAAATAAGCAACGAAATAATTAAACCTTTACTTGTACCAAAAAATTGCTTAAAAACAGCTCCTGTATAACCTAAAAGTGCAGAAATATCCAACTTAAGTAAAATAAGTGTTCTAGATAAGTCTATCGGATTAAACATCATTGCTCCAAGTGCGAATTTGTCTAAGGGATATTCTTTAAATTTTATGGCTAAAATCATAAAAATTCCATCATAAACAACAGCTAAAAACAACCACATTAATATCGCATAACCAAAACCTTTAATTTTATTTTCATTAGATAAAGCAATATTATAAGCGAGAGCTACAAAAATAAAATTTAAGAATGCTCCAACAACAATTAACAATCCAAAATCAAAAATTGAAGCAGATTTAAACAAGCCATATAATACAAAAGGAATACCAATACCTAAAACCAAACTAAGCGTTAAAGAGAGCGATACACCAAGGTATTGACCCATAAAAATTTTGCTTCTTTTAATAGGTTGTGCCAATAACAGTTCGGTGAATTCTTTTGAATTGTAATAATACATTACACCAAATATTGTTCCGATAAGCGGTGTTAAAACAATGATTATATTCATTAATGTAATTATCGCTTTATTAACGTCATTATTTAAAAAAAAGAGAACGAATCCTAAAATTAAATAAAAAACAAAGTAAACATAACTCCATCTACTGCGTAACAAATCGAATATACTATATTTTAATATTTTTAACATTTTAAAAATTAGTTTTAAATGGATTAAACTGTTTCTTTATGATATTGTTTGGAAATTAATTTGGCAATTGCACGTTCCAAATTTTCTTGATGTGTTTGTTCTTTTAGTTTAGGAACACTTCCTTTAAAATAAATTTTACCATCTAATAAAAAAACAATTTCATCGGCCAATTCTTCAACAACACTCATAATATGCGTTGTAATAAGTATTGTTTTTCCTTTATAACGTTCTTTTTGTATGAGTTCTTTTAAATAAATAAGAGCAATCGGATCTAAACCTGTTGTAGGTTCATCTAAAATAATTAAATCGCTATCAAACATAAAAGTAAGTACAATATTCACTTTTTGTTTGGTTCCTCCTGAAAGGTTCCCTAATTTTTTATTTAAAAATGGTTGTAAACCAAATAACTCTATTAAATGTTGTTCATTAGCTTGTTTTGGCCGTAAATTTTTAACCATTTTAATCAATTCGATTACGGAAAGATTTGCCGGAAAATTAGCAATTTGCGGTAAATAATTTAAATTATTTCGGTAATCCCATTCTTTTAAAACATTTTTTCCTTGATACTCAATTTCACCTTTATTAGGAATTACCATACCAAGCAAACATTTAATCAAAGTGGTTTTTCCGGAGCCGTTTGGCCCTAAAATAGCAAAAATACCGCCATGCCCAATTTCTAAATCAAGACCATCTAAAACAGTGAGTTTACCAAATTTTTTATGTAGATTTTTTATTTTAATCATTTGTTTAATACAATTTAGTTAAATAGTTTATTCAATTGGATTTACAGGATTCATAAGTGGTGTGTTATCTTTTAAATTATCCGGCGTAAAAACAGGTGAAACTTTTTCGGAAAAATTAATAATATCCACAAACAAACTTCTTAATAATACTAATGTTTCCGGTGTTTGATTTACTACATAAGAGAATAATTTAACCGGTCTAAACGGCACGTCACCAATACCATCTTTATTTAGGTCGTAACCTGTATATTCGCTCCAATAATTTGCTTCAAATTTATTGTTATTTAAACGACTGTTATACGATAAATCAAAAGCATTATGCATAAAATTATTAAACTCAAACACATTAGAATAACAACCTCCGGTAAATTTTAACGCCCATCCGTTACGGATAAAATGATTGTTTTTATAATGAATTCGGTTACAACCATCTATATTAATTCCAATAGTATTTTGTTCAAAAATATTATCAAAAATATCGGCATCATTTATTTCTTTTAATAATAAACCATAAGATGCTGTACCCCAGTTAAAATGAAAAGTATTATTATGCATTTTAATATGTTTAGAAAACATTACGGCTACTCCTGCTCCATTTTTTTTAAATTCATTTTGATAATATTCATTATGATGCGAAAACATAAAATGCAAACCATAACGTACATTATTTTTACTGGTATTATTAAAAATATGACTTTTCTGTACAAACTCTAAATAAATACCATCACGCATTCCGGAAATAGTATTCCCTTCAATACGTATATGACTCGATTTCCAAACATGAACTCCATTACCGGAAGATGTTTCATTTACAGCGTGCCCGGTAATTTTATTATCTTTAATAACACCGTATTTAGAACTTTGAATGATAAATGCATAAAAATCATCTTGAAAGATATTATTTTCCAAAACAAAATTTTTGCTATTTGTAACGAAAATTCCAGCTATTTCTTTAGTAAAACTCATTCCAACATTAATAAACTTAAAACCGGAAATACTAAAATTATCGGCTTTAATTGCAAAAATACTTTCTTTATTACCTAGTGCATCGATTATAGGATAATTTTCACCAACAATTGCAATGGATTTACTAAGTTGAATTAAATGCTCTTTATATACTCCTTTTTTAACCAAAACTGTATCACCATCATTAGCCGAAAGAACACCTTTTTTAATCGTTTTTATGGTACACGACGGACAAACCGTAATTGTTTTAGTTTGTGCAAAAAACGTAAGGGAAATAAAAAAGAAAAAAAGAAAATTTTTCATACTATTTAGATAATTGTGCTTTAATTGCCGTCCAATTATATAATTTTCCACCTTGTTCTTTTTTAACTTTTAAAGCTTGTTCTTTAGAAGAAAAAGCCGAGAGATTAGCTCCCATAGGACTTTTAATGTTTTCAGAAATGAGATATGTTGCTTTTTGAGCATCGATTAAATTTCCGGGATTCGCATAATCTGCGACTAAAATATACGCCATTTGGTTTTCATTATTATCTTTTGCCAATTTCCAAATTAAACATTCAACAGCATCAAATGGATAAGATCTTCCTTTTTTGGTAACATATTCGGCTGCGTGCGTTTTATCTACAACGGTCATATCACAAAGATGACAATGATCTTTGCCATAGTTTATTGGTTGTGGTCCTACTTTACAAGAAAATATTAAAGTAAATATAGATATTAGATATATGTATTTCATAATAAAATTAATTGTTATTAGCAAAATGTAAAGATACAAAAACGAGCATATTTTCTTATTAAAATATGCTCGTTTTTATCATAATGACATCTTTAAGATACTTTTTCTTTTTTACCGGAAAGATAGGCAATAAAAGAAAGAAACATACCAGTTGCCATAAAATAAGCACCTAATGCAGGATAGGAATAAACTTCAAAATTTAAAATTTTCTTATATCCAAAGAACGGTGGTTGATAACCCATTGGTTTACCGGTTACAGGATCTGTTATTTTTAGAATCGCATTAGGATCTAGATTATGCCCATAACTATACAACCACATATAAAAATCATATAAACCAGCAATACCTAATAAAATCATTACAATTAACCAATATAAATACCATTTAGGATCACCTTTATAAGCCACAAAAAGACCAAAAACAATCATAATACCAATTACTACAGGAAAAATAGTAAATTCTATAAAAGGCTCTACTTCTTTTTTTGCCACATTTTCTTCTGTTGGTAAATGCCCCATACCAATATAATGGTTTAGTAAATCGATGTTTTTTACATCATTATACTGCACACCATCAGACAAATGTGTAATATGAATGTTCAATCCTAAAGGCTCCGGATATTGAGGTGCCAAAAGTGTAATTTTCCATAAAGGTAAAAGATATAAAGCCCCAAGTAAAAGAGCACCTACCATCATTAATATTTGTGATTTTTTCATTACTAAAATTTTTAAGTGTTTGATTTAATTTTGATACTACAAATTTACAAAATAGATTACTATAAATAGGTAACAAAACTTATATAAAAGATAAAATTATCCTTTTATTTGTATCTGAAATACAAATAGTTATAAAAAAAACGAGCAATTCAAAAAGGAATGAATTACTCGTTTCTTCACTACTAACTAAAAATCATATTTTTTATTCTTCTTCACCAGGTATATCATCATCTAAAGTATAGCTTATAGGCACATTTGATCCTTTAGGAGAAACTCTAATATATCCTTGCATTTCTTGGTGTAAAGCAGAACAGAAATCGGTACAATAGAAAGGCCATACACCTACTTCTTTAGGATACCAAATAATTGTTGATGTTCTTCCTGGCATGATTAACATTTCAGAAGTATTTGCACCAATCATAGATACACCATGAGGTACATCGTAATCTTGTTCTAAATTAGTTACGTGAAAGAATACTTTATCGCCAACTTTTACTCCTTCGATATTATCAGGAGAGAAGTGTGAACGAATCATAGACATATAAATGTGTACTTCGTTACCTTTACGTACTACTTTTGTTTCTGCTTCAGATTTAACAGCATAAGGATGCTTGTTTTCGTCTAATTTATATATTTTTTGTGAATTTGCAGCTACTTTATCTGCT
>JALSLI010000004.1 GCA_026988395.1 Flavobacteriaceae bacterium
AGAAGTTAAACCTATCAGCGCAGATGGTACTGCCCGAAAGGGTGGGAGAGTATGTCGCCGCCTTGCTTTTAATCCTTTACTATTTTTTTAGTAAAGGATTTTTTTATGCCTTTTTTATACTATTTTATTTATCTATCGTTTTAAGATTATGTACTTTTGAATTTTATAATAATATGATTTAATGAGATATTTTTATCTGTCATTTCTTTTCGTTTATATTTCATCCTTTTCTCAAATAGGAGGAGAACAAGTATATAATTTTCTTAATGTTCCTGTTTCAGCAAGACAGGCTTCTTTAGGAGGTAAGGCTTTAACGATACTTGATGATGTAAATCAACCTTATTGGAACCCTTCCGTTATTAATCAAAATCTGGATAATAAAATTTCAATTAATTATATTAATTTTTTAGGTGATATTAATTATGCTTCCTTTAGCTATGCTAGGTTTTTTAGCAAACATATTGGTACTTTTTATGCAAATATTTCTGTTGCAGATTATGGTGATTTTTTACGTACTAATACTGAAGGTATAATTTTAGGTAATTTTAAATCTCGAGATTTGGTTTTTAATATTGGATACGCCAGAAATTTACCTTGGACTAATTTATATGCAGGTGTAAATTTAAAAGCTATTAATTCAAATATTGACAATTACAGTTCTTTAGGCATTGCTACTGATGTATCTATTATATATTATAACCATAATAAACCTTTTATTATTACCGCTGTATTGAGAAATTATGGATATCAGATTAACAAATACACGGATGTTAAAGAAAAATTACCAATGGAAATATTATTGGGTTTTTCTTATGATTTAACAGATATTCCTTTAAGATGGTATATTACTATGGATAATTTACAGAAATGGAATGTTTCCGTTGAAAACCCTTCCGATATTCAAAATACATTAAATTCTAATACCGGTAGTTCTAAAATTAGTTTTATAGGAAATTCAATGAGACACTTTATTGTAGGAGCGGAATTTTTTCCAAAAGGAAATTTTAATTTGAGATTAGGATATAATTTTAGACGAGCTAGAGAATTACGTTTGGTTGAAAGAAGAACATTTTCGGGTTTAAATTTTGGATTTGGCTTAAAGATGGGTAGGTATAAATTACATTATGCATATTCAAAATACCATCCAAGTTCTAATACAAGTACTTTTAGTTTAGATATTAATTTAGATAGTAAAATTAGATAAAATTGAAAAAGAATATTACAATTGCAATTGATGGTTTTTCATCAACAGGAAAAAGCACTATAGCCAAAGAATTGGCTAAAAAATTAGCATATCTATATGTAGATACCGGTGCGATGTATCGTGCAGTAACTCTTTATGCAATGCAAAATGGTTTTTTTAAGGATAATTCTTTTTTAGAGAATTTATTTTTAAAGGAGTTAGATAAAATTGAATTAGAATTTATTTTTAATCCGGATCTAGGCTTTTCCCAAATGTATTTGAATGGTAAAAATGTGGAGAGAGAAATACGTGGTTTAGATGTATCTAAATTAGTTAGTAAAATTGCTACAATCTCTGAGGTTAGAAAAAAATTAGTTGCTCAACAAAAAGAATACGGAAAAAGTAAAGGAGTTGTAATGGATGGACGAGACATTGGTACTGTTGTTTTTCCAAATGCAGAGTTAAAGCTTTTTATGACTGCTTCACCTGAAAAACGTGCACAAAGAAGGTATAAAGAACTTTTGGATAGAGGTGATGATATAACGTATGATGAAATTTTAAAAAACGTACAACATCGTGATTTTATAGATTCTAATCGTAAAGATTCTCCGTTAAGAAAAGCAGATGATGCTATTGAATTTGATAATAGCAACCTTGGTTTAGAAGATCAATTTGAAAGAATTTATAATTTGGCTTTAGATAAAATCAAAGAAATTAACAGCTAAGGATTATTTCTTTATACGAATACTCCATATATATAGAAATGATGAAACTTTAGTTCCTTCTTCATTAAAACCTTCTGAGATTAATTTTATGGTTTGCCCTTCTCCTGTTTCAATTGTTTTTTGGACAGCATTTTTTATTTCGATACCATCATTACATAAAAAAGTTATTTTACCGGTAGCTTTTTTAAAAAAATCTGCTTCTTGATGTGTTACCAACATCGATATTTTTCTTTTACTTTCCGCAATGTGTTTCATAACTAAAACACCTGTTGTTAGTTCTGAAGCCATCCCTTGTACTGCCCAATACATTGAGTTAAACGGATTTTGATTTCGCCATTTGTGTTTCACTTTAACAACGACTTTATCATCTGTTATTTCTGTTACTCGAACGCCAGAAAAAAAGGCAGAAGGTATTTTAAATAACAAAAAACCATTCATATTTTTTACCGTAAATCTCGACATATCTCTATTTTTTTACAAATGTACCTTAATTATAAAGATGTCACAAATGTTAAAGTTATGTTAATATATAGTACTTTGTAATACATAGTACTATGTGTTTTTGTATTTTTGGTGAATATAAATATATTGATATGATTAATATTATAATTTTAACAATAATGGCTTTGTTTCGTATTGTTTTAAACCGTTAAAAATGAGGTTGGAGAACACAAAAGCACAAATGCGTAAAGGTATTTTGGAATATTGTATTTTATCTATTTTAAATGATAAAGATGCCTATACCTCCGAAATTTTAAAGATTTTAAAAGATGCCGAGTTATTGGTTGTCGAAGGAACAATTTATCCGTTATTAACAAGATTAAAAAATGCCGGTTTATTAGCGTATCGTTGGGAAGAATCGTCTTCGGGTCCACCTAGAAAATATTATTCTCTTACTGAAAACGGTAAATTGTTTTTAAAAGAGCTTTCAAGTACTTGGGAGGTTCTATCTAATGCAGTAACTAAAATCACCACTAAAAAAAAGGATTAAAAGCAAGATCATGAATAAAACAGTTAATATTAATTTAGGAGGAATTTTTTTTCATATCGATGAAGATGCATATATTAAATTAAAAAAATATTTAGATGCCATACGTAATTCTTTAAACGATAATCCCAAGGAAAAAGATGAAATTATTAAGGATATCGAAATTAGAATAAGTGAACTTCTTTCTGAAAAAATTAAAGATATACGGCAAGTTGTAAGTGTTAAAGATGTAGACGATATTGTTAAAATAATGGGTAAACCCGAAGATTATTCAATTGATGATGTGATTTTAAAAGATACAACAGAAAAAGCTAAAAATACTTCTAAAAAGAAATTATATCGTGATCCGGAAGATAAATTTTTAGGAGGTGTTTGTAGTGGAATAGCACATTATATTGGTAGCGACCCAATTTGGGTACGTTTGTTTTGGTTGTTTTTAGCATTTACGTATGGTTCAGGAGTTTTGATTTATATTTTGCTTTGGTTATTACTTCCTGTTGCTAATACGACTTCTCAAAAATTAGAAATGGAAGGCGAAGCAGTAAATATTTCGAATATTGAAAAAAAAATTAAGGAAGAGTTTAAAGATGTTTCTTCAAGAATTAAAGAAGGTGTAGATGATTTTAGTAATGAAGTTAAAAGTATAAAATACGACTCCAAATTAAGACAAGCATTACAGGAAATTATTGGTGTTTTGAGTAAAATTTTTACGATTATTTTTAAAAATTTAGGAAAATTAATAGGTGTATTTTTAATTTTTATTTCAGGAGTAATTTTATTGTCGCTTGTTATTAGTCTTTTTTCTGTTGGAAGCATGGAAATTTTACAAGTAAATTCTAATCACATTCAATATCCGCCATTTTTTTATGATGTTACAATTCCTAAGGGGATTTTAGGAATAGCCTTAATATTTTTAATAGGAATTCCGTTTTTATTTTTGTTTGTTTTAGGGCTTAAAATTATTTCCTCTAATATAAAATCATTAACTAATAAAGTAAAATGGAGTTTATTAGGCTTATGGTTATTGTCTTTAATGTTTATAATTTTTTCGGCAATAGAATACAATTTACATTATCTTAGTGATGCTACCGTTACTGTAGAGAAGATAAAAGAACCTGTTTTAAGCGATACATTGCATATATCTTTAAAAACAAAAGATGATTTTGGCTATAGTAGAAATCAACAAAAAATAATTATTGATTCCGATAAAGAAAAATTGATGGATACGAATGTACATATTAAAATTAAGCCGATACATTCTAATAAACTTAAAGTTGTTGTGTATAAAAAAGCATCAGGAATAACCGTGCAGCAAGCAAAAAAAATAGCCGAAAATGTTATCTATTCATTTAAAATTGAGGATGCTGAGATTAGTTTGAATAACTATTTTTTAACAGATCCTAAGAATAAATATAATAGAATCGATGTTGTTTTGTATATTCCAAAAAATAAAATCATTAAATTAGATGATACTATTAGAAATTTTATAAAATATTCTAGTTTTATTGATGATGATTTTTCATTTAACGACCGCGATTCCTATTCTTTTAAAATGACCGAAGAAGGTTTAGTTTGTTTGGATTGTAGCGTTTCGGAAAACTTAAAAAAAGAAAAAGATAGAAGTCAAAAATCTTTAGATTCTATTGTAAAAACCGATAAAACACCTGTTTTTTCGTCTAAAAATAAAAAATCTACAAAAAAGAAACGTGTTATAATTAACGAAAATGGTGTAAAAATAGAATAGACTATCTATTCCATTTACTCGGATTTTCACGCCAATCTCTTAGTGTTTGTAAATCTTTTTCTGTTATATATTTTGCAGATAAAGCTTCATTTAACAAGGTGTCATAATTACTTAATGTGGTCAATTCAACACCTTCTTTTTTAAAATTTTCATCGGCAATATCAAATCCGTATGTAAAAATAGCAACCATTCCCTTTACATTAACATTTGCATCTTTTAAGGCTTTTACGGCATTAATACTACTTTTTCCGGTACTAATTAAATCTTCAATAATCACAACATTTTGTCCGTTTTCCAAATGTCCTTCAATTTGATTTTTTCTTCCGTGTTTTTTTGCTTCCGGTCTAACGTAAACAAATGGAACACCTAATTCTTGTGCGACTAGTGCTCCAATTGCAATAGCTCCTGTAGCAACACCTGCAATAACATCCGGTTTACCGTATTTGTATTCTATTAAATCGGTTAAACTTTCCCTAATAAAGTTACGAATAGGCACATAAGATAGTGTGATTCTATTGTCACAATAAATAGGTGATTTCCATCCGGAAGCCCAAGTAAAAGGATTTTCAAGATTTAATTTAATTGCTTTTATTTTAAGCAATTGATTGGCGGTTTCTAT
>JALSLI010000005.1 GCA_026988395.1 Flavobacteriaceae bacterium
ATACATCATTTTTGCTTGACCTGAACGCATTTCTAATTTTTGTAATTCTTTTAAATAATCATCTTTTGTAACGATTTGCGAAAAAAGTGATATTGAAAATAAAATGCTTAAAAATGGAAGTAGTTTTTTCATAAGTAGTAACTTTGTAAAATAATTTTAAATGGTTCAAAGATACATTTTTTTCATTAAATCATTTAAACCTAAAAATATATAATAATGAAACTATCTAAATCTAAAAAACCTTATAACAATCTATTAAGAACCTTATTATTTTTTGGTGTTTTTTCCGTTTTAATGGTAACAATTATTTACCTATTTACTAACAAAACCAGAAAGTTACCTGTTTTTAATCCTGTTGATGTGAATCCGAGATTGGTAGATAAAAGTGTTCGAAATGTAAAACGTGGTCATAAAATAGCCGATTTTACATTAATTAATCAATATGGCGACACGATTACGCAAGATACTTTTAAAGATAAAATCTATGTGGCTAATTTTTTCTTTACTCGCTGTCAAGGTATTTGCCCTGTAATGGCAACTAATATGGAAACCGTTCAAGAGGCATTTAAAAATGACGATGATGTATTGTTTTTATCGATGTCGGTTACACCAATAAAAGACAGTGTTTCCGTTTTAAACGCTTATGCAAAAGAAAAAGGTGCCATAAAAGGAAAATGGCATTTTACAACAGGAGATAAAAAACACATTTACAACCTTGCCAGAAAATCATATATGGCAGTTTTGGATGAAGGTGATGGTGGTGAACAAGACTTTATTCATACCGAACAATTTATGTTAATCGATAAAAAACGTCAAATTCGCGGTTTTTACGACGGCACCAAACCTGAAGATATCGAATTACTTAAAAAAGATATACGTACTTTAGAAAAAGAGTATAAATAAAAAATCAATCTGTTATTTTTTTAATTACTTCCGCGGCAGCGTATAAACCAAAAAGTGCCGGCATATAGCTTATTGTTCCGTAAAAAGAATGTTTATAATCTTTTCCGTCAGTAATAAATACACTGGATTTATCTTGAATTTCAGTTGAAAACACACAACGAATTCCTTTGTGTATTTTGTGTTTTTTAAGTTCTTTTTTTATTACTCTTGCCAAAGTACAATCTCTAGTTTTACTAATATCTCTAACCTTAACTTTTGCAGGATCTAGCTTACCTCCTGCTCCCATAGCACTAATAATTTTAACTTTTTTTCGTTTGGCGGAAATTAACAATTGTATTTTAGGCTGAATGCTATCAATGCAATCTAAAATATAATTAAATTTAGTATCTACAATTTCAAAGGCTTCGTTTGGAGACAGGAATTTAGAAATTACCTTTAATTTTAAATTGGGATTTATATCTTTTAATCGGTTAGCGACTATACTTGTTTTGGTTTGATTTACAGTTGAATGCAGTGCCGGCAATTGGCGATTAATATTGGTTTTATCTACAACATCACCATCTACAATAGTAAGTTCGCCAACACCTGATCTTACTAAAAATTCACTTGCAAAAGAACCAACACCTCCTAATCCAACGACTAAAATATGTGCATTTTGTAATTTTTTTAATCCTTCTTCTTTAAGCAGAAGTTCGGTTCTTTCTAACCAAGATTGTTGCATTTAAAAATTTTTTCAAAATTATTTTCAATCGCCAAAATTAAACTTTCCAAAGGAATTTCTCGTATCTCAGCAGCTTTTTTATAAATAGATTCTATTAAGATATTTGCATCGTCTGTTTCCAAAAAAATTCGGTTAATCGGAATTTCTTTAAATGTTTGTTGTAATGCTTTTTGAACTAATAAATGTTTTCCGAAAGAAAGATAAAATCCTTTGCTAATTAATTCTAACGCCAAATGCTTCTTTTTGTTAAAACCATGTATGATAAAAGGAAAATTATAGTTTTTAGTAATTGTCGTTAATTCGGAGAAAGCTCTAACACAATGTAAAATTACCAGTTTTTTAAACATTTTATTAACTTCTAACTGAGCAATAAAAACTTCTTTTTGCAAATTAAAATCAGTTTTTGTGATTTTATCCAACCCTATTTCTCCTAATGCCAAGCAATTTTTTTCTGCCAATTTTTGTTTTAAAATAGTTAACTGTTCCGTTAAACTCTTTTGAGGGATAAACCAAGGATGAATTCCGATTGAAAAATAGGAATTTACAGTAAATTCTTCCGATATATCGGCATTGTAAATCGCAATCTCATTAGGATTATTTTTTTGATGTGTATGGATATTTATAAAAGTTTCCATCATTTAAAAAACCGGAAGAACAAAGGTTATTTTTACAGCTAAATTATCTTGAAATTTAGGAAATTGATACGCTCCATAACGATAAAAAGTTGCCAATCCAAATCCTTTAAACAGCTGATTTAGTACAATTCCGGATTCAAAATACCCTTTATTCATTCGTTTAAATACAACGCCTTGATGGTTTGTTGGGTTTTTTATGTCTCCAAAAGCAAATCTAGTTATAAAACTTAATTTTGGTTTAAATTTTTTACCGATTCGAAATTTCTCAAAATTCTGCCTTGCCTGAAAACTAATAAATTTATCAGATAAAAATTCATTAAACAACATCGTTTCAAAAGCATTAGTACCAGATAAATTTATACGTCTCCGCCAAGGATCTGCCAAAGAATGATTTGGTGTATGATTGTATAAATGCGACAAAGGAGCTTCACCATAAATGTAACCAATTTGCATTAAGAGTTGAGTAGAACCGCTTTTAATTGTTTTAAGTTGGTAATTTATCTTAGAACTTATTTGTGTAAAATCAAAATCGCCATTTAAAATAGTATTAAAACTCTTTGTAATTTGTGTGTTAATTTCCGGAAAAGCTTTTTTTACAGTAAATTTTCCTTTTGGTGTTTTCATAAATTTACTGCGTGGCGACCATTTAAAAGCAAAAGTTAAATTAGATAAATGATATTGATTTAACAATCGTGTTCTGCTAATAAAAGTATAATCGAATTCCGTTTGATAAGTTCCGTAATCAAATTGTAATTTACTGCTAAATTTAGGCGAAAGGTCATGATAAATATGTGCTTCGGTAATTTTGTAACTATAAAACTGACTGATATTAATATTTCTGGGGTTTATTAAAGAAAAATGAGGTTCTTCAAAAAGAAAATTCGTCTTTGCAGCTTCAAAAATATCTTGTGAATAGCTTGCTCCTACCCAAGAATTACGGAGTTTTGAGAGTAAAATATTTGCACCATATTTATATTTTAAAACTTTGTCTTTGTTACCATAAGCAAGATAACCTGTTAGATTAAAATATTTGGAAATATTTTCATTGGTTGTACCGCCAAATCCCAAACGAAAACCTTCGTGATTGTTAAAGTTGATTACATTACTAAGGTCGATATCCAAATATTTTGCCGGAAAATGACCGGTTGCCAAGGTGCGTAAATTCCTAATTTTTTTTTCTACTTTGTGTTTTTTTACCAAACTGTCTAAAAAACGATATGTATTTATCTCTTTTTCAGATGGAATAACACCATAATCTTGCCAATTTTGTGCATTTCTATCTATGGCTTTTTTAGAAATAGTAACGGAATATTTATCTTTAAAATAAGGCAACTTTGGATTAATTTTAATATCAAAATTTTTAGATTCTATAGATATAAAAGAAATATCCTCTGGATTTGTTCCGGTTTTAAATTGTAAATCAGAATGATAACCAATTAATTTTCTGAATGCTTTAATACTTTTTTTAGATGAGCCTTTTCGTAAAATAATGGTATTGCTTTGCGGAAACCAAATATGTTCTTTTTTTAGATACTTATAATGTTGAATAGCTTTTACATCTATTTTCCCTTTAATTTCGGCAATTCCTTTAGTTAAAGCAAAAGTATTCTTATAGATATACAAAACACCTTGTAATCCTACAGATTTTTTCCGATTTACAGAACGATATTTTACAATATAAATTTTACTGTTAAAATGTGTTTTTGTTAATGTAAATGCATAATTTTTAAACGCATTTTTTGCTAACGGACTAACATAATCGGTGCCTAATAAAGAAAATTTATCGTCGTAAAAAGAAATATTTTGAATTCCGAGTGCTAAAAACTCATAAACAGGCTCTTTAAAACCACCCATTTTTGCAAGTAAAACCGTTTCTTTTTCTTTATTATTCTGAAATTGATGTTTGGATATTTTTTCAGAAATATAAAAATATTGCTTTTCTAATTCTTTTTTAAAGAAATACCTTCCGGAATCGATTTTAATAGATCCGTTTTTATAAATAGTATCTAATTTTCCGGAAAATCTATGCACATCAGCAGCAAAAATCAACTTGCTATATGATTTATACTCAAATGATTTTAAGCTTTGTTTTATGTAATTTTTATTCTTATTAAGAATAACTTTTTTAATAATTTCTTTAGCAGAAAGGTTTTGAGCATTTATTCCGGTAACGGAAAAAACGAAAAAAAACAACGTTAAAAAGTATTTTTTAAACATAAAGCAAAAGAAAGAATTCTTAAAGAAATAACGTTGTTTTAATATCTTTATTTTTTGTTAAATCCTCAAAGTGAATTTAGTCGCAAAAAATTTATAAAATTAGCTTTATTTAATGGTGAAATTTGCAGGTTAATCGTTAGAATCTTCTAAAAAAGAATACAAAATGGATTGAAAAAAAGAAAGTAAAAAACTAAACAACAAGGCTGTAAAAACACCATTAACTGAAAACCCATCGACAAATTTACTTGCTAACAAAACGATTATTGCATTAATGCAAAATAGAAATAAACCTAAAGTAATTATTGTTATCGGTATTGTTAGTATAACCAAAACAGGTTTTACAAAAATGCGTAATAAGCCTAAAACCACAGCAACTAAAATTGCAGTTGTATAATCTTGTACCGTAACTCCCGGAAGTAAATATGCAATTGCCAATACAGCTAATGCAGTTAGTAAAATTTTTAGAATTGTTTTCATGTTTAATATTATTTAAGATTAATAAAATTTGATTTACATAATTTAACCATAAACTCACCTTTAATAATTCGATCGCCTATAATAATCATGTCTTTTGTTGCTGTATAGCTGTATGTTTTATTTGCAGCTAAATTAGTGATACACTTCTTTTCATTAGGAGCTATAGTTAAGCTTCTTAAATAGCGATATTGCGAATACGTATCAAAAATTTTTACATTTAAATTAGCACTTGTTTTATTAACAAAACAAAAATC
>JALSLI010000006.1 GCA_026988395.1 Flavobacteriaceae bacterium
AGAATCACAAGCAGACTGTGACGCACTTGCCGTAACCGATTTTAGTTTTGAAAACAATTTAAGTATCTATCCAAATCCAACTAAAAACCAAGTAAACATAGCAATTGATAGAAATTCGGTTTATTCAATTTACAGCATTAACGGTAGGTTGCTAAAACAAGGTAAACTACTACAAGGAACCAATACGTTAAACATTAAAAACATCCAACAAGGTATCTACTATATCAAAATAACTGATAAGCAAAAGGAATTAACAAAAAAAATAATAATAAAATAATTCCATATTTTTACAAACCAAATTTAAAACAATTACTAAAATGCAAAAACTCCATATCATCATATTTTTATCATTGATATGGAGTTTTTCTTTTTCACAACAATACACTAATTACAACTCCAAAAATGGTTTGCCCGGCAATCATGTATATCGTATAACACAAGATGCACAAGGTTTTATTTGGTTTATAACCGATAAAGGAATGACCAAATATAATGGTACAACCTTTAAAACTTTTACTGTTAGAAACGGTTTGCCTGTTAATGACATATGGAATATCATTGCCACACCTGATAATAAGATTTGGTATTTTTCAAAATCACCAAAATTAGGTTATATAGAAAATGATATTGTTTATGCTTTTCCAAGCGAGATACAAGGAGAAATATTAGCACCAATGCATCGAAATATCGTTGGTAATATCGTTACTTTTAACAATTCGGAGACATCTTATCAATTAAAAAACAAGCAATGGAAAAAACAAAACTGCCTTGGTCATTTGTCAAAACAAAAGCTATTTAAAACTTTTTTAATACACCATAAATTAGATAGATTTCAATTTTCAAAAGATCAAAAAAACATCCTTTTTTATACTAAAAACAATAAAATCGATAAAAAAATAAAGTTTATTGATGCCATAAAAAAAGCACATACCCGATCACAAATTAATGATAGTATCTATATATGGCTAACAAATAAAGAATATACCATCATAAATCTGAACAATTATCAAATTAAAACCACTTCCTTCAAAGACGCCATAAATATTAATAAATCTAAATACACACGCGTTCATAAAGTAAACAACCAAATACAAATTACCGGAGAAGGGTTTGTGTCGGTTATGGATAGAAATTACAACTTAACAAATACACATTACATACCTATTGAACTAAAATCCCATTTTTCATTTATAGATAAGCAAAATAATATTTGGATAGCAACATTTACAAATGGCGTATACAAATTACCTGCTTCAAAACAACTAGCAGTTTATTCATTAACAAATGAAAAAATAGGTAAAATAAGAAAGATTGAAGATAAAATAATTACAACTGTTTTAGATAAAGGTTTTTACAGTTATGATTCTATTTCTAAAAAATTTAAACCATTTATTCAAACAAAAAATTATTGCTACGGTGCCTTTCACATACCGGAACTAAATATAAGCTTCTACATAACCAACAAAGAAATTATACGTATAAAAAACAATAAAATTACAACCGAAAAAACTTTTAAAAATACCAATTTTCTAAATGAAAAAGCCCGACAATTAATTTACCATAAAAATTTCTTATATGGTAACTATACTTCCGGTTTAAACCGAATTAACCCTAAAAATCTTAAAATCGTAAAAACTTTTACCCTTAACGGAATACGTACTTTTATATCTTTTAAAGGCAAACTTATCATTGCCACTTCAAACGGATTAAAAATATTAGAAAACGACCAAATAATAAATCTTAATTTAAAGACAAAAACACCAAATAATTTTCATAAAAAACCAATATTAAGTCTGTCCAAAATAGATAAAAACACCTTATTAATCGGCACAGACTCTTACGGAGCTTATCTAACCGATTTAACAACTACGATTCCGTTAAAAGAAACAGAATTTTTAGGTATAAATGATGGCTTTGCAAAAAACAAAAAACTATGGATAGCAACCGATAACGGTATTTTCTTATATAAAAAAGACGCCAATTTTAAATATCAATTTATTAATAAATACACCCTAAATGACGGACTGCTGTTAAAAAATGCCAAATCTGTTTATAAAACAGAAAATAACCTAATTATCAGTAGCAATAAAGGTATTACAACCATACCAAAAAATAAAAAACCAAAAAACCAATTTTTAGATATTTATTTTCAGTATATTAGATACAATAATCAAAAAATAAAAACAAAAAATCCCTATACTAAAAACAATCAACTACACGTAAATGTTGGAATAATCGATTTCTCGGAAAATAATAAATATAATTATAAATACCGATTGTTACCAATTCAAAAAAAATGGTTAAAAACCACTTCTTCTAATTTTGTTTTTAATGATTTAAAACCAAACGAATATACGTTATCGATAAAATCACACAAAGAAATAAAAAACAAAAAAATTACCATTACACCTTTATGGTATCAAACATTTTGGTTTAAACTTTTCTCTCGCTCTTTTATCTTCATTTTCTTAATTAGTGCTTTTTTATTTTATATAAAAAAAGAAAATCAAAAAAACAACGTAAAATTACAGACCCAAAAAAAATTGGCCGAATACGAGCTACACGCTTTAAGAAGCCAAATGAATCCGCATTTTGTCTTTAACTCGCTTAATGCCATACAATATTACATCACTAAAAACGACATCGATTTATCGGAGAAATATTTAGTGAAATTCTCTCGATTAATTAGAATGTTTTTCGATTTTTCAAGAGAAAAGGAAATTCCCTTACGCGATGAAATTAAGCTACTTCACTCTTATTTAGAAATTGAAAAAATGCGTTTTGGCGAAGATTTTTTATTTCAAATTCACGTACTCAATCCACAATTGCTAGATAGTTTTAAAATCCCAACAATGCTATTGCAACCTATTGTAGAAAATGCCGTAAATCACGGCTTGTTTCACAACAACGGGAAAGGTTTAATCGAAATTTATTTTAAATTGCAACCAAACAACAAATTAATAGTTACCATAACCGATGATGGTGTAGGAATTAAAAAATCGAAAGAAATTCAAAAAAAATCCATTCATATTAAAAAAGACACTTCATCTAACGTAATAAAAGAACGATTATTTTTACTTAACCAATCCAAAAAATGGAAAGTAACTTACACATTAAAAGAAAATAAAATAGGAACTTCCGTTATCATAACCTTTATAAAAAATGAATAAAATAACTGCCATACTTATAGATGATGAGAAAAAAGCACTTGAAAGTTTAGCTTTAAAAGTAAAACGTTTTTTTCCTGAAATTAATATTCTTGCTACTTGTAATAATCCAAAAGAGGGGATAAATCTAATTAATACAAAAGAACCGGATTTAGTATTTTTAGATATCGAAATGCCTGTTATAAGCGGATTTGATGTACTGTCAAAAGTAAATATAGCCGATTTTGAAACTATTTTTGTTACGGCTTACAACAACTATGCTATTGAAGCTATTAAACACTCGGCAATAGGATACATTGTAAAACCAATTGATAATGACGAACTTAAACTTGCCGTAAACAATGCATTAAAAAATATTGCAAAAAAAACCGCATACACCAATAATCAAAATTTATTAGAGCATTTAGGCGTAAACACAAAAAAAACAAGTCTTGCGATACCTACAACAAAAGGATTGAGTTTTATAAAATCAAAAGATATTATTCGATTTAAAGGTGTAGATGGTTACACCAAAATTATTTGTTGCAATACAAAAGAAATTTTAAGCTCATATAACATAGGTAAATTTGCAAAAATTTTAGATAACAGCACCTTCTTTTTACCACATAAATCACATTTTATAAATCTGCATTTTGTAGAAAGTATTTTAAAAGATGGAACCATCTTATTAAAAGATGGCTCTATTATACCGTTATCCAAAAACAAACGTCCGGAGCTAATTCAAAAAATGCAACAATTATAATTGTTTAAGCAGACCTTGTGCGTCTTTATACTCAGGAGTATCTTTTTCAATTTCTTTTAAATATTTGGCACAAGCCGTATAATCTTGTTGTTTTAACTTACTTAATGCCAAATACCACAATGCTTTAGATCTATATACTGAATCACTTTTACTAATTTTTTTAAGAATTTTTTCTGCTTTGTGATACTCATTTTGTTCCATTAAACTCACTGCTAAATATAATTGTAAGGATACTTTGGTTTTATCTTCATTTAACAGAATTTCAAATTCTTTGGCTGCCTCTGCATATTTTTTAGCATTAAACGCATCTTCGGCTTTTTTAAGGTGTTCGTTATTTTCGTTACTTCTAACAGTAAGCTCTATTTTATCAAAATTATTATAATCCGTATATGTTGGTTTCCCTTTTTTAAGGAAGAAAAAACCTGCCAACAAAACCAAACTCGCAGCGATAAGATATTTTGCATATCTATTTAAAGAAATTACTTTTGTTGTCTTTTTTACCTCTTGCTTTTTAATGTATTTTTCTCCTAATTGTGATAAAGTACCTTTTAATTTCTCAATTTTCTCTTTATTTCCAATACGATTATCCAAGGTTTTATACAAGTCCTTAAACAAATCAAATTCTTTTTTAAACGAGGTATCTTCTTGTAATTTTTGTTCAAATTTTTGTCTTTCTTCTCGGCTGAGTTCATTGTTTAGATACTGCTCCATCCATAAGTAAACTTCTGTTTTCATAATTAAAAGGTGTTTTTTAATTTAGTATAAATAGATGAACTCTTAATTAATTTGGTTAGTTTGCCAATGCATTCCGATTTCTTTTTTCTGGCATACCCATAAGAAACGCCTAACTTTTCTGCAACTTCTTCCATTTTTTTAATTTTAAACGAAAGTGTAATAATCTCTTTGCATTTTCCACCCAACTCTTCTAATTTTTGCATAAATAAAGACGATCTTTCTTCAAATATAACCGTTTCATTTGCTAACATTTCCTGCTCATCACTTATAGATGTAATTTCTTCTAAAATTGTTACCTTGTCTATTCCTTTTTTATTTAAAATATTTAACCACTTACGTTTACACAGCAAATAAAAATAGGCATCAAACGGACAAGTAAGAACAAAATCTTTTTCAACAGCTTGGTTATAAATGGTAATTAAAGTTTCTTGAATAACATCTTGGGCATCATCATAATCACCACTATTTTTGGTAATAAAATGCACAATCTTACTCGAATATTTTTGATATAGTTCATTTAAAACACGCGTGTTATTTGTAACAAGTG
>JALSLI010000007.1 GCA_026988395.1 Flavobacteriaceae bacterium
TTTATAAAGATGGTAGTTTATTAGGAAGTACAACTAGCACAAGTACTCAAGTTACCGGTTTAACAGCCAGTACAACATATAGTTTTTACGTGAAAGCTAAAGATGCTGCAGGAAATGTTTCTTCAAGTAGCAATAGTGTTTCTATCACCACACAAGCTGTTCCTAGCTCTTCATGTACAGCACAAGTAAGTGCTTTTCCGTATAATGAAAGCTTTGAAAACACTTTAGGTCTTTGGTCACAAGCTTCGGGTGATAATTTTGATTGGACTGTTAAATCCGGAAGTACACCATCTTCCAATACAGGACCTACCTCTGCTACAGACGGTTCATATTATGTTTATATGGAGTCTTCTTCACCTAATTACTCTACAAAAAGAGCTATTTTAAATTCACCTTGTTTTGATTTATCCGGTCAAACGCAAGCGGTTGTTACATTTAAATATCATATGTATGGAGCTGCTGCAATGGGAAGCTTAGCTTTAGAGGCAAGTACAGACAATGGTGCATCTTGGACTAGCGTTTGGAGCAAATCCGGAAATCAAGGTAATTCTTGGTTAACAGCAAATGTAGATTTAGCTTCTTATTTGGGAGGAACTGTAAAATTGCGTTTTAATGGCGTTACAGGTACTACTTGGCAAGGAGATATGGCAGTAGATGCATTTAGTATTTCCGGCGGAGGTTCTACAGGAGCTTGTACAGCAACAACGTTAACAATTACTTTTGATGATTATCCTGCTGAAACAAGTTGGGATATTAAAGATGCTAACGGAACAGTTGTTTTTTCCGGAGGAACGTATGGTTCACAAGCAAAACGTTCAACTATAACATTACCAAATTGTATTGATACAGGTTGTTATACCTTTAATATGAAAGATTCTTATGGAGACGGAATGTGCTGTAGTTACGGAAACGGTTCATTTTCTTTAACAGAAGACGCAACAGGAACAGTTTTGGCATCAGGAGGTTCTTTTACAAGTGTTTCTACAACCAATTTCTGTGTTGGTGGAGCAGCTGTTTATGGTATAGCAAATGTAGATGATACTAATGGCGATTTAATCGAAGAAGTTTCCATCTATCCAAATCCTGCTAAAAATGTATTGAAAATGTCTTTACGTGATGAAAGAATGAAAACATTTAGTATTGTTAACCTTATTGGTCAAACAGTATTAAAAGGAAGTATTTCTGACAAAACAATTAATATTTCTAACTTAAAACAAGGCGTTTACTTAATTAAATTTAATAGCGATAAAAAACAAATTATCCGTAAATTTATTAAAGAATAAAATAAAAGTAACAACTATTATTTTAAAAAGAGGTTGTCCTATGTATTCTAGGACAGCTTCTTTTTCTTTTAATTTTAGATGATTTATAGTTTGTTTAAGTTATTTTTGCTAAATATATTCTTATAAACTTATGAACTATCTATCGGTTGAAAATATTACTAAATTTTACGGCGAACGCGTTTTGTTCGAAAATATTTCTTTTGGTATAAATAAAGACCAAAAAATTGCGTTTATCGCCAAAAATGGTACCGGAAAAACATCTCTTTTAAACATTATTGCAGGTATTGAAAGTCCGGATTCCGGGCAAATCGTTTTTCGTAAAGGATTAAATGTCGTTTATTTAGCTCAGAAGGAAAGTTTAAATCCTGATTTTACTATTGAAGAAGCTGTTTTTAATAGTGATAATCCAATGCTTAAAATAGTAGAACAATATGAACATGCTTTGCTAAATATGGAAGATGCAGATGCTTATCAAAAAGCATTTGATTTAATGGAACAACATCAAGCTTGGGATTTTGACACACAATATAAACAAATTTTATCCAAATTAAAATTTGAAGATCATTCTGTAAAAATAAAAACCCTTTCGGGAGGTCAAAAAAAACGTTTGTCGCTTGCTATTGCATTAATTAATAAACCGGATTTGCTAATCTTAGACGAGCCAACCAATCATTTGGATTTAGAAATGATAGAATGGTTAGAGTCTTACTTTAAGAAACAAAACATAACACTTTTTATGGTAACGCATGACCGTTATTTTTTAGAACGTGTTTGTAATGAAATAATGGAACTGGATGAAGGTAAAATCTATAAATACAAAGGAAATTACTCATACTACTTAGAAAAAAAAGCAGAACGTATTGAGTTAGAAAAAGTTACTTTAGGTAAAGCAAAGCAATTATTTAAAAAAGAATTAGATTGGATGCGAAAGCAACCTAAGGCGAGAACCACGAAATCGAAATCTAGAATAGACGACTTTTATAAAATTAAAGAAAAAGCCTTCCAAAGACGAAACGACCATAAAGTGCAGTTAGAAATGAATATGGAGCGTTTGGGTTCTAAAATTGTGGAAATGCATCATGTAGATAAATCATTTGATGCTTTAAAAATATTACAAGATTTTACCTACACATTTAAACGAGGTGAACGTATAGGTATTATAGGTAAAAACGGTACCGGAAAATCCACTTTTTTAGAAATTTTAACCAAACAAATACCTCCTGACGCCGGAAAAGTAATTGTTGGTGATACTGTAAAATTCGGCTATTATCGTCAAAGTGGTATTTATGTAAAACCCGGACAAAAAGTAATTGAAGTCATTAAAGAATTTGGCGAGTATATTCCGCTTGCAAAAGGGCAAAAATTATCTGCCGGTAATTTATTGGAACGTTTTTTATTTAACCGAAAAAAACAATATGATTATGTAGAAAAACTTTCCGGAGGAGAGTTAAAACGCTTATTTTTATGTACGGTTTTAATTCAGAATCCTAATTTTTTAATTTTAGATGAACCTACTAATGATTTGGATATTGTTACTTTAAATGTGTTGGAAAATTTTTTACTGGACTTTCAAGGGAATCTAATTGTCGTATCGCATGATAGGTATTTTATGGATAAAATTGTAGATCATCTTTTTGTGTTTAAAGGAAATGGACTGGTAGAAGATTTTCCGGGGAATTATACCGATTATCGTGCTTACGAAGATTCTAAACCTGTGATTAAAGAAACGGTAGCAATTAAAGAAACCGTTTCGGAAAATAAAACTTCATATGAAGAAACCAAAAAATTAAAACGTGAATTCGGACAATTAGAAAAAGACATCGAGCGATTACAAGCAAAGAAAAAACGTATTGAAGAAGCATTTTTAAATCCGAATCTTTCTCCTGAAAAAATTGCGGAAATGGGCGAAGAATTAGAACAAATTCGCAAACAAATAGAACAAAAAGAAGAACGTTGGTTGGAAGTTAGTATGATGTTGGAGTAGTGATTAAATTTTATTCACATTCAAAATCTCTTCCATAAATTTTCTGTCGTTTGATAAACGCGGAATTTTATGTTGTCCGCCAAGTTTATTTTTTTGTTTTAACCATTGGTAAAACAGTCCTTTTTTTGCTTTTGTAATTTGTGGTAAATCCAAAGTAATGTTGAGGTAACGCTTTGCTTCGTAATCTGAATTTATAGCTTTTAAAGCATTGTCTAAAACTTCGGTAAAAAAGTTTAAATCTTTTGGTTCTTTTTCAAATTCAATTAACCATTGGTGCTTTCCTTTTTTATTTTCTGCCATAAAAACAGGTGCAACAGTATATTCTTTAACAATAGAATTCGTTTTTTTTGTTGCCAATTCCAATGCTTTTTCTACATTATCCAAAATAATTTCTTCACCAAAAGCGTTAATAAAATATTTGGTTCTCCCGGTAATTTTTATGCGATATGGTTTTAGCGATGTAAACATAACGGTATCACCGATTAAATAACGCCATAATCCGGCATTTGTGGTAATAACCATGGCGTAATTTTGATTTAATATGACTTCTTCCAGAGGAATAGCAACGGAGTTTTCATCGTTAAATTCTTCCATTTTAATAAATTCATAAAAAATACCGTAGTCTAACATTAACAAGAGCTCATCACTGTAATTTTTATCTTGAATAGCAAAAAAACCTTCGCTCGCATTGTAAATTTCGTAGTATTTAAAATCTTTTTTAGGAAGTAACTTTTTGTATTGTTCGCGGTACGGATTAAAATTTACGCCTCCATGGAAATAAACTTCCAAATTTGGCCAAACTTGTAGGATGTTTTCTTTTCCACTACGTTCTAACACTTTATTTAATAAAACCAACATCCATGAAGGAACTCCTGCCAGACTGGTAATATCTTCGTTTATCGTTTCATCTATGATGCGATCTATTTTTGTTTCCCAATCACTCATTAAAGCTATTTCTTTGCTCGGAGCAGAACTAAACTCCGCCCAAAGCGGTAAATTTTGTATGATAATAGCCGATAAATCACCATAGATTGTGCCATTTTCTTGGTAGATTTCACTACTTCCGCCAAGACGCAAACTTTTACCAGCAAACATCTGAGTATCTTCATTATTACATACATAAATTGAAAGCATATCTTTAACAGCTTTGTAATGGCAATCGTAAAGAGCTTCGGTGCTTACCGGAATAAATTTACTTTTAGAACCGGTTGTACCACTAGATTTTGCAAACCATTTTATTTTTGATGGCCAAAAGATATTTTGTTCTCCTTTTCTGGCTCTTTCAATTTCATTTTTTATCGATTCGTATTTGCGTATTGGCACACGTTTAGCAAAATCTTTATAATTGTTAATTTTATCAAATCCGTATTTTTTAGCAATTTCGGTGTCTTTTGCGGTAAAAAGTAATTTCCCTAACAATTCGTATTGCACTTCAATAGGATATTTTATAAAAAAATCGATTTGATGTTTCCTTTTTTTTAAGGACCAAGCGATAACTGTATTTAAAAACGGAATTTTCATAAATACAAATTTAAGGGATTAATTTTGTAATTTTACAGAATAATTAAAAAAGAAATGGATTTAAAAAAAGCACAATTAGATGTTGATAATTGGATAAAAGAACACGGCGTTCGTTATTTTAATGAATTAACCAATATGGCACAACTCACCGAAGAAGTTGGTGAAGTAGCCAGAATAATTGCCAGACGTTATGGTGAACAGTCTGAAAAAGAAAGCGATAAAAATAAAGATTTAGGTGAAGAACTTGCCGATGTTGTTTTTGTTGTCTTGTGTTTAGCAAATCAAACAGGAATCGATTTACAAGAAGCATTTGATAAAAAAATGACCATTAAAACCAAGCGTGATCACGACAGACACCACAACAATAAAAAATTAAAATAACGATGAAAGTAATTAAAAGAAAATCCGGAATTACCTATTTTTTCATCACATTAACTGTTTTTTTCTTACTTTATTTATTTGCACAATTTCTATTTAACTTAATTTATTTACCCTTATCGGAAGCTATTAACTATGTATTAGAACCAAATAATTTATTAAAAAAATTAATAGCAAGTGTTATTTATGCACTAATAATGGCATTTTTAATTAAACGTAAAGAAAATCAGTTAGAAAAGTGATAATTAAAAAATAACGATAAAAGTTTTTGTTATTTCGTTTTTAATAATTGTATCTTTGTACAAAAGATTAAAGAATTGTTTGCCTGTTAATTATGCGAAGTAAAAATGTAAATATAGCTACTGAGTTATCTATTGAACCGGAATTTCATATGGTTAAGTTGCATAATAATACCGATGAGGTTACGAGTTATGTACGCCAAATTGAAAATAAATACATTCAACTTTACTTTGGTTTAGACGGCGATGCCAAATTGATTTTTAACCAAGGACGCTACACTATTGATATTAAAAAAAACAAATCTTTGGTGTTGTTTAATCCGCAACAAAATATTCCTATAAACATTGAAGTTTTACCAAAATCAAAAGTGTTAATTGTTTTGATTACCATCAAAAAATTTCATTCTTTTTTCTCTGAGTTTGCCAAATTTATTACGTTTCTACACGATGATAATATTGAAAAAAAATATTATTCAGCCAAAGAGTTGTCACCTGCCGAAGGCGTGGTTTTAAATCAAATTTTTAATCATAAATTACATCAATCCTTAGAAAAATTGTATTTAAAAGGAAAGGTTTTTGAGCTGTTAAGTCTTTATTTTAACTTTAATGAAGATGCAGATAAATGTCCGTTTTTAGAAGACGAAGAAAATGTAAATAAGATTAAACAAGCAAAAGAAATAATCACACAACGAATGGTAAATCCACCAAGTTTACCGGAATTGGCTTCGGAAATAGGACTTTCTTTAAAGAAATTAAAAGACGGATTTAAGCATATTTATGGCGAAACCGTTTTTACTTTTTTAATTGATTATAAACTGGACTACGCCCGAAAGTTATTAGAAACCAAAAAACATAATGTTGCCGAAATCAGCGATCTTATTGGTTACAGTACCTCCAGTCATTTTATTGCTGCTTTTAAGCGAAAATTTGGCACGACACCAAAAAAATATTTAGGTAAAATTTAATCCAACCAAAACAAATCGGCTGCAATGCCATCAATTAAAAACAATCCTTTTTTTGTTGCTTTTAATGTGTTGTTTTCTTGTGTTAAATTTTGATTATTAATATGTTTCTTTGCTTTATGTTGTAATGTTTTTACGGTTTCTTCTCCAAAATTATCTTTTATATCAGTTAATGAAACACCCCAAATTGTACGTAAACCTATCATGATTGTTTCGTTAAATAGATCTTTTTTAGATAACTGTTCTTTTTCTATTGGTAGGATTCCATTTGTTATAGCTTTAATATATTTTGAGTTGTTGGCAATGTTCCAATTTCGCTCTTGTTTATAATAAGAATGTGCAGATGGTCCAACGCCTAAATACGGTTTTCCTAACCAATAGGAAGTATTGTGTTTGGAGAAAAAATTTGGTTTACCAAAATTGGAAACTTCATATTGAACAAATCCGTTTTTAGTTGTTTCTTGTTGTAATATTTTAAAATGTTCTAATGCTGAATTATCATCAATGTTAGGGTATTTATTATTCTTAATAAATTGATATAAAGCTGTCTTTGGTTCTATTGTTAATGCATAACTTGAAATATGATTAATACCAAAATTAAAAGTAATTTCTAGATTTTCTTTCCACCTTTCTTTACTTAAACCCGGAATTCCGTAAATTAAATCTATGGTAATGTTATCAAAATATTTGCTCGCTTTTTTTAAAACCGTTTTAGCTTCTTTTGCTTTGTGTGCTCGATTAAGGGCTAGTAGATCTTCATCAAAAAAAGATTGCACACCAATACTTAATCTGTTAATTCCTATTTTTTTATATTTTTCAAAAACAGAGAAATCCATTAGGTCATCCGGATTTGCTTCTATGGTAATTTCCGGATTTGAAATAATATTAAAATTATTGTAAATTGTCTTTAATAAGAATTCTATTTCGGTAATTTGTAATAAAGAAGGTGTTCCGCCACCAAAATAAATGGTTTCAATAGGTGTCTCTATTTCGTGTTTGCGTAAAATAAGTTCTTTTGCGATTGCGGTTATTAGTTCCGGTTTCTTTTTTAAGGAAGTAGAAAAATGAAAATTACAATAATGACAAGCTTGTTTGCAAAACGGTATGTGAAGATATATTCCGGCCACGATTATCCTCCTATGGTTGACATGCTTTCTGATACTTTTTTCCCGGATTTTCTTTGAGCCTCAGCTATAAATCCGTTTTTTGGTTTTTTGCTTATCGTTTCGATAAAAACTTGTTTGATTTCATCATCGCTAGCTCCATTTCTAATAAAATCACGTATGTTAAAAACACCATCATCAAACAGGCAATTTTTAAAAAGACCTGTAGCGGTAATACGTATGCGATTACAATCGGAACAAATGGTTCTAGTGAACGCAGGAATAATCCCAAAAGAACCTTTATATCCTTTTGTTTTATAATTTTTAGAGGTAGAAGATTTGCCTTCAGGTAATTTTTTAATTGTATTAAAATGCGAATTTATTTCTTGTAGAATACGATTGAAAGTCCACTTTTCTTTTGTTTTACGTAATCCTTTTCCGTTAAATGGCATTTCTTCTATAAATCTAACAGATAGATTTTTATCTTTTGTTAATTCAATAAAATCTTTAATTTCATTGGTGTTTATTCCGCTTTGAATAACAACATTTAATTTTAGATTTAAGGTGCTTTTTTCTAAGGTTTCCAAAGTTTTATATACTTCGTTAAAAACATCTCGACGCGTAATTTTTTTAAAATTTTCCGCTTGTAAGCTATCGATGCTTAAATTGACGTTTTTAATATTTAATTCTTCTAGCTTGGTAATGTGATTACTGATTAAAGCACCATTTGTGGTAATGTTTATTTCTTTTAAATTTTTGTTGTAATTCAGTTTTTCTAAAAATGAGATAAAATCTTTTCGTACAAATGGCTCTCCTCCGGTTAAACGGACTTTATTTACACCAAGTTCGCTTAACACTCGAACAATTCGATACATTTCTTTATAGGAAAGCAATTCTTTCCGGTTAACGATATCAATTCCTTCGGCCGGCATACAATATTGGCAACGAAGATTACATCTATCAGTTACGGCAAGTCGTAAATAGGTAATCTGTCTCCCGAAATTATCGATTAATTTAGTCACTTTAATTTGAATTTAAAACTGCAAAATAAGAAAAAAGCGTGAATATTTGGTATTCACGCTTTGATTTTAAATTTAAAGTAATATTTAATTGCAAAATTCTAATATAGCATCTACAATAAATTGTTGTTGTTCGTGGTCTAATTCGGTGTGCATTGGTAGAGAAATGACTGTTTTACACAATTCGTTAGTAACTTTAAAATCTTCTTCTTTGTATCTACTGTCTTGATATGCTTTTTGTTTATGCAATGGAACAGGATAGTAAATAGCATTTGGTATTCCTTTGTCTAATAAATGTTTATGTAGTGCATCACGATCTATACCTTTAAGTTTTAAAGTGTATTGATGAAACACGTGCGTACTAAAATCACTAGTTACCGGTGTTTCTATTTTATCGCATTTCGCGAAAGCATCATTATAAAAATTAGCAGCATTTCTTCTGGCATCGCAGTAACTGTCTAATAAAGGTAATTTAATTTGTAAAACTGCAGCTTGCAAACTGTCTAAACGCGAATTTACACCAACAACATCGTGATAATAGCGTTTGTACATTCCGTGATTAACGATTCCTCTAATGGTGTGTGCCAAGTCATCATCATTGGTAAATATTGCTCCACCATCACCATAACAACCTAAGTTTTTAGAAGGAAAAAAGGAGGTTGTACCAACATTACCCATTGTACCTGATTTCTTTTTTGTGCCGTTACGAAACGTATAATCTGCACCAATGGCTTGTGCATTGTCTTCAATTATAAAAAGATTATGCTCTTTTGCAACCTTTAAAATTTCTTCCATATTAGCACATTGTCCGAATAAATGTACAGGGACAATCGCTTTGGTTTTGGGCGTAATTGCTTTTTTTAAGGCATCAATATCCATATTAAAAGTGTCTTTTTCGACATCAATTAAAACAGGCGTTAATCGTAATAAAGCGATAACTTCTACGGTTGCGGCAAAGGTGAAATCTACGGTAATCACCTCATCTCCGGGTTTTAAGCCAAGACCCATCATTGCTATTTGCAAGGCGTCGGTGCCATTTGCACAAGGAATAACGTGTTTTACGTCTAAATATTTTTCTAAATCTTGTTGAAAACCTTTAACCTCAGGGCCGTTTATATAGTATGCAGTATCTAAAACGTGGTCAAAAGCAGGTTTAATTTTATCTTTTATTTTTTCGTATTGACCTTGTAGGTCAACCATTTGAATTTTTTTCATTTTAAAGAAATATAAATTAGGACAACAAAAATACAAATAATTCAATTTACCGAATACAGAATGCACAATTAGTTTTATTTTTGTGAGCATAATGTATTTTTTATATAACATATTTGTAACGACTGTTGGTTTTTTATTAAAACCAATTGCTCTTTTTAATAAGAAGATTTCTTTTTTCCTTAACGGAAGAAAGGAAACATTTCAAAAACTGCAATCTATTAATAAAATGAATAGAGTTATTTGGATTCACGTTGCTTCCTTAGGCGAATTTGAACAAGGACGACCTATAATTGAAGCCATTAAAAAAGACGAAAAATTTAATAATCATAAAATTGTTCTTACATTTTTTTCACCTAGTGGTTACGAAATAAGAAAAGATTATCCTCTTGCAGATGTTGTTTGTTATCTGCCACTAGATACAAAATCAAATGTTAAAAAATTCATTAATTTGGTGCATCCCGAAATGGCAATTTTTATAAAATATGAGTTTTGGCCAAATTTATTAAACGAATTACAGAAGCAAAAGATACCTACGATTGTTGTTTCAGCTATTTTTAGGGAAAATCAGCTATTTTTTAAAAGTAATTTTATTGGTAAATTTATGCGGAACTCTTTAAGAAGTATTCATCATTTTTTTGTTCAAAATACCGCTTCCAAAAATCTGTTAAAATCATTAAATTTCACTAATGTAACTGTTTGTAGTGATACTAGATTTGATAGAGTTTATAAAATTGTAAATCAGAATAATAATGTTGATAAAATTGAGCGATTTTTAGCAGATTTTAAAGGTTCGGTTTTGGTCGCAGGTTCTACATGGGAGAAAGATGAAGAATTATTGGTAAATTACATTAATAACCTGTCAAAAGAAAACGAAAAATTTATTATTGCACCACATTTAATGGATGTAAAGAAATTGCATAGTTTAAAAAACAAGTTATCAAAAAAAGTAAATTTTTATTCCGATGAAACGATAGATAAAAACGCACAAGTACTTATTGTAGATACTATCGGAATATTAAGTAAAATTTATAGTTATGCAACAACAACTTATGTTGGTGGTGGTTTTGGTGTTGGAATTCACAATATTTTAGAACCCGCAACTTTTGGAATTCTGGTAATTATTGGTCCTAATTATCAAAAATTTCAAGAAGCCAAAGATTTGGTGGAAAAAGGAGGTTGTTTTGTAGTGCATAATCAAAAGGAATTTAACTCGGTTTTAAAAAAATTAGAAGATGATACGTTAAGGGTGCAAGCCGGAAAAATTAATGGAAATTATGTAAAAGATAATTTGGGAGGAACGGATTGTGTTGTTGATTATGTAAAAGATACTATGGTTTGAAAAGTATAATGAGTTATCGTAATAACTTTTAGTTATAACTTTTGGTTATTATTTTAATTATATTATCTTTGTGAGCAAAAGAAATGTATCAAAGAATAATTGAAAATAGCATCAAAGATAAAATAGGAAAAGGTAAAGCAATTATCATTGTTGGAGCAAGACAAGTTGGAAAAACCACATTAATTAATAAAATACTTAATGAACAAGATTATTTGTTCCTCGATGCAGATGATCCATCTATAAGACAATTACTTTTAAATTCTAACACAGAACAAATACGAACAATTCTTGGTGAAAATAGAATTGTTTTTATAGATGAAGCTCAGCGAATAAATGACATAGGTTTAACATTAAAAATTATTACCGACCAATTTAAAGAAGTGCAATTATTTGTTTCCGGTTCGTCGTCTTTTGATTTAGGTAATAAATTAAATGAACCGTTAACAGGTAGGAAATGGGAATATGAATTATTTCCGATATCATGGGAGGAGTTTGAAAAAAAAGAAGGTTTTGTTAAATCGGAACAACAATTGGAAAACAGATTGTTATTTGGTTTTTATCCTGATGTTTTAAATAACAAAGGGAAAGAAAAAACAATATTAAAAAATCTTGTTAGTAGTTATTTGTATCGTGATGTATTGGCTTTTTCGGAAATTAGAAAGCCTAAAATATTAGACGACCTCTTATTAGCATTAGCTTTACAAGTAGGAAGTGAAGTTAATTACAATGAACTTGCAAGAACAATAGGTGTAAATAAAATTACTATTCAAAAATATATAGATGTTCTAGAAAAAATGTATATTGTTTTTAGATTAAATAGTTTTAGTAGAAATTTACGAAATGAAATAAAAAGGAATCGAAAAGTATATTTTTTTGATAATGGTATAAGAAATATGATTATAGGAAATTTTAATACACTTAAATTACGAACAGATATTGGACCCTTGTGGGAAAATTTTTTAATTTCGGAAAGAAAAAAACAAAATATCTACAAAGACACATTTGCAAAAATGTATTTTTGGAGAACAAAACAACAACAAGAAATTGATTTTGTAGAAGAAAAGGATGGAAAAATTTATGGGTTCGAATTTAAATGGAAAGCAAAATCGAAAATAAGATTACCACAAACATTTGTTAAAACATATAACGCAGAAACAAAAGTTATAGATAGAAATAATTTTAGAAAATTTGTAACTATATAGACTACAAATTTATAACTGTTAGCTTTATGAAAACTATAAAAAAAATAATTTCATACCCTTTAACCATTTTATACTATTTGGTTTTTGGCTTTATCTTGTTGTTTTTTCATCCAATTCAATGGATTGCTTATAATTTATTTGGTTATCAGGCACACAAAAAAGTGGTCGATATTTTCAATTATTTTTTAGTAAAAGCCTTGTTAATTTTAGGTGTTCGTGTAAAGTTTAATAATGTTTATAAAATTTCCGATAAGGTTCCGTTAATTATTGTTTCTAACCATCAAGGTATTTATGATATTTCACCTTTATCTTGGTTTTTTAGAAAATACCATCCAAAATTTGTTTCCAAAAAAGAATTAGGCAAAGGCATACCAAGTGTTTCGTATAATTTAACACATGGAGGTTCGGTTTTAATTGACCGAAAAGACCCAAAACAAGCCATTTCGGCATTAATAAATTTTGCAAAATACATTAATAAAAACAAGTATAGTGCCGTAATTTTTCCGGAAGGAACAAGAAGTAGAACAGGCAAACCGAAAAAATTTTCTGTAAACGGATTTAAAACCTTAGTTAAATTTAATAAAAACGGTTATGTAATTCCGGTAACGATAAATAATTCATATAAAATAACCAAAAATGGTGCATTTCCATTAAATATTGGGATTAATTTAGAAGTTAAAGCACATAAACCCTTAAAAATAGCGGATTTTAATTTTGAAGATTTGTTTAAAAAAACAGAAGAAATTATTAAAAAAGACATAATATTGTAGTTCAATCAACAATTATTATGAGTAAAAACAACAACATCCGTCTTGAAGTGATGCAAACACTTCAAAAAAACATCAATGAGTTTGTAACAAAATTTTTAATTTCACCAGAAAAAATTTGGCAACCAACCGATTTTTTACCCAATCCGCAAAAAGATAATTTTATTGAAGAAGTAAAAGAAATACGTGAGTTATCCAAAGATTTTAATGACGATTTTTGGGTTTGTATGATAGGTGATACCATTACAGAAGAAGCTTTGCCAACCTATGAATCATGGTTACTTAACATCGATGGTGTTTCGCAAACAGAAAATAACGGACAAGATAATGGCTGGGCAAAATGGATTAGACAATGGACTGCCGAAGAAAATCGCCACGGTGATGTACTAAACAAAATGCTTTATTTATCCGGAAGAATAAATATGCGTGAAGTTGAAATTACCACGCAGCATTTAATTGCCGATGGTTTTGATATCGGTACAGCAAGTGATCCTTATAAAAACTTTGTTTACACATCATTTCAAGAGTTAGCAACCTATGTTTCGCACAATAATGTAGCAAAAATAGCCAAGAAAAAAGGATTTAAAATGTTGGCTAAAATGAATAAAATTATTGCAGGAGATGAGATGCGACATCATTTGGCTTATGTAGAATTTGTAAAGCAAATTTTTCAACACGATGCCAGTGAAATGATGTTGGCTTTTAGAGATATGATGAAACATAAAATCGTTATGCCGGCGATGCATCTACGAGAATCTTTTGAAACGAAAGGAAGTATTTTTGATCAATTTTCTATCGTAGCTCAAAGAGCCGGAGTTTATACCGTTTTTGATTATATCAATATTATGGATACGTTGATAAAAAAATGGGATATTGATAAAATAACCAATTTATCTGATGAAGCAGAGAAAGCAAGAGATTATTTAATGAAGCTTCCTGCAAGAATGTATCGTATTACCGAAAGAATTGTAATTCCGGATACCAAATATGATTTTAAATGGTTAAAACCAATTTAAAAACCAAACAAAAGTTACCATTTAAAAAATAGTGTTAACTTTACACCATAACTAAAATTAAAATGCACGAGAAATTACAAGATTATTTTAGCGTTGTTTTTGAACCTGAGCTACTAGCGGAAATTGAAAACAATGGGAGATTAGTAAAACTTAAAAAAGGAGATTTATTAATTGATGTTGGTAGTGTTATTAAGGAAGTTCCGCTTTTACTGGAAGGAGCAATTAAAATTGTTCGAGAGGATAAAGATAGTCATGAAATTGTTTTATATTTTTTAGAAAGAGGCGATACTTGTGCCATTTCGTTTGTAAATTGCTTAAATAATGCCAAAAGTAAAGTGAGAGGTATTGTTGAAAAAGATTCTATGGCAATATTTGTTCCGGTAAAAAAACTGGAAGAATGGATGGCAAAATACAAAACTTGGCGTGAGTTTGTAATTGAAAGCTATAGCTCTCGTTTAGATGAAATGATTGAAGCTATTGATATGCTAGCTTTTATGAAAATGGACGAACGTTTATTTAAATATTTATCCGATAAGGTAAAAATTATGCGTGATCCTATTTTACATACTACGCATTATGAAATAGCCGTTGATATGAATACTTCACGTGTAGTGATTTCCAGATTATTAAAACAATTGGAAAAGAAAGGTAAAATAAAATTACACCGTAATAAAATTGAAGTTTTAGAATATTAATTTTACGGAGGAGGTTGTATATCTAAATCTATATCTCGAAGAATATTCTTTGAGGCTTTATCGGCTATAATTATTAATCCACCGATAATGCCAACAGGTAAAAGAATAGTTTTAACCTTGGAAAATTTTCGTCTTTTTAAATTTAGAATTTCATTTTTATAGATACTGCTTGGTTTTCTGTTTTTTAAAAAATAAATGCTTGTTTTTGAAACAGAATCTGCTTTTATCTTTATAAAATTAGTTGCTGTTTTAATTTTATAGATTTCTCCTTTGGTAATTTGTGCTGTTTTTATTGGCTTATAGGTATAACAACTGCTTAAAAATAGTAATGTTGGTAATATTAAGTATTTCATAATTTTATATTAAACTAAAATTTATCTGTAAATATAGACTAATTAATTTGTTATTTGTTGCATTCTGTTTTTTCTAAATATTTGTTTTGTAATTATATTATTATTATTGAGTAGTTTTGCTATTATAAAATGCCATTAAATTGAAAAAAAGCAAATTTTTTTATGCCAAAACGAAAAAAAATATCTCTTTACTAGTTGTTTTTTTATTCTTTAGTGGAATTATTTTTAGTCAGAAAAAGGAAGAAACTATTTCTATGAAAGGTTTTTCAACTATCCCAGTTAGAACAAACCTCAAATTAATACAAGATTATAAAAGAGCTTTATCGCCAATTGAAAAAGCAAAAACCTTAGAACAATTAGCCTACTTTCATAATAACACCGGTAATTTGGATTCGTTAATGTTTTATTCTGATTTATTTTACTTGAAAAGTTTAAACATTCAGAAATCGACACTATTAAAGAATGAATTTTTGTCAAAAAGTTTATATCTCAAAGCCTTAGAAACCAGAAAAAGAGGATTAATAGATAAAGCTTTTGCCTATCATTTAAAAGGACTCAAATTTGCTAAAAGTCTAAAAGATACCAGCTTAATTGATTTACATAAATTTGGAATAGGTGTTATATATTTTTATAAAAAGGAATATCAAGAAGCTCTAAAACACTACGATTTATGTTTAAACAACACAAATGACAGTATTTTTATAAATGATATTATTAAAAGAAAAGCCGATATTTTATTAGAAAAAAAGAAGTTAAGGCTTGCCAAAAACAAATATAAAGAAGTACTTTCCTTTTATAAAAAAAACGGACTTTTAAAAAAAGAGTTAGAAATAAAATTAAAACAAGGAAAAATTCAAGAATTAGAAAATAATAATAAAAAAGCATTTAAATTATATAACTCTGTAAGGGAAGAAGCTGAAAAAAATCAATTTTATGATTTGTATTTTATAGCTCAAAATAATATAGGAAGACTTTTTTTTATGCTTAAAGAATACGACAATGCTCTTGCTACTTTAAATGTTGCTTATGGTAATTCTATGGTATGGAATAATGTGCATTACCAAAAAGAAGTGCTTAACAATTTACGTATTGTTTATTTAAAGACAAAAAACTATAAAAATGCTTATGATGTACTTTATATACATACCAATCTCTCCAATTGGATGCTGCAAAAACAAAACAAAAAAGAAATTAAAGAGTTAGAGATACAATACAAAACGCTGGAAAAAGAAAAGAAAATTTTAGAGCTGAATACTCAGAAAAACCTAAAGGAAAAGGAACTCTATCGTCAAAAAAATATAAAAAAGAACATTTTAATAGGTTTTATTCTTTTTCTTATCCCTTTATTGGCATTGTTGTATTTGTATTATCAAAAATTACAAACGCAAAGCAAACTGAACAAAATACAAGAAGAAGTGAATAATCAGAAAATCACCTCTTTAATAAAAGAACAGGAATTGGAAATTGTAAAAGCAAATGTAAAAGGTCAAGATGAAGAGCGTAAAAGATTGGCACAAGAGCTTCACGATAGTATCGGAGGAAGTTTAGCGGCGATAAAATTACAATTATCTAATATTTCTAATGATGATGTGAGTATAAAGAATATTTCCAAACAAATTGATGACACATATAATCAAGTAAGAAGTATTTCACACAATTTAATACCAAAAAAAATTAAAGATAAAGCATTTGTAGAGTTAATTGAGAAATACCTCAAAAACATGTCTACTAATGAGACTTCAATAAAATTTCAAGCCTATCCAAAGCAGGAAATAAATCATTTAAACGATACACTCAAAGTAGCTTTATTTGCAATTATTCAAGAATTGCTAACTAATGCTATTAAGCATGCAAAAGCATCCGAAATAAATATTTATCTAAACAAACACGGTAAAAATATAAACCTTATTTTTGAAGATAACGGTGTTGGTTTTAAAAAAGAGCTTTCCAATAAAGGTATTGGACTTTCAAACATAGAAAACAGAGTAAAATCCTTGTTAGGAACTGTTCAGATAGATAGTCATCCTAAATCCGGAACCGTTATAATTATCGATATTCCCTTTAAATAAAAAAGAAAATGAAATATAATCTTATCATAGCAGATGACCATAAAATGTTTTTAGAAGGTTTACAGAGTATCCTATCTTCTATTGATGATTACAAAATAATTTTAACAGCAAATTCAGGCAAAAATGTATTGAAATATATAACGATTAATCCAACTTCAAAAATAGATTTGATTATTACGGATATTAGTATGCCGGAAATGGATGGAATTACTTTGAATCGTGAAGTAAAAAAAATTAATCCAAATATTAAAGTGTTAGTGGTAAGTATGCATATAGATACTGCTATGATCGATGCTTTAATAAAGAATGATGTAGATGGCTATTTACATAAAAATACCGAAAAAAAGGAATTATTAAAAGCGATTTCAAGTATTTTAAATGGCGAAAAATATTTTTCTCAAAGCATTAAAGACGCTTATACAAATAGTGTATTTACCAAGAAAAAGGAAAGCATTCAATCTTTAACCAAAAGAGAAAAGGAAGTATTAAAACTCATAGCTTTAGAACATACAAGTCAAGAAATTGCTGATATTTTATTTTTAAGTAAACATACTATTGAAAGCTATCGAAAAAATCTTATCGTAAAATTAAACGTTCGAAATCTAGCAGGATTAACTAAATATGCTATTAAATTGGGTTTGATTGAGTAACTATTTTGTTTATAGTAAGTTATTTATTACTTTTACTAAAAATTAACACAATGAAAAATCAATATGTATGCCTTCTTTTTACTATTTTTAGTATTTTTATAAGCCATGCACAACACAATTGGATACGTACTAACCCCGGAGGAGGTGGTGCAATAGCTTGTGTAAAAGCTGCTCCTAATGGTGATATTTATGTTGCCTCAGATTTAAGTGGCATCTATAAAAGTATCGATAATGGGCAGTCATTTAACGTTTTGGGAGCTAATCAAGGACTCAAAGATACGCACATCAGCGCTGTGGGTTTTGACCCAACTAATAGTCAAATCTTTTTTGCAGGTACATATAGTGCACTATACAGAACTGATGATGGTGGAAATTCATTTATCCCTGTATTTCCAAGCGCGTCAAACAGTTTTGATTACTCTTATATAGAAGATGTGGCTATTGCAGCTTCAAACCCTAATATTGGCTACGTAACACATCACCTTACACCTGATGCAGATGGAGAAGTGTATAAAACTACTGATGGTGGCTTGCATTGGAATGCAATTCCGAATACTAATTTTCCAACTAATTTACATTTAATAAAAATAATGATTCATCAAACAGATGAAAATATAGTTTATGTTTTAACCGGAATGTCACGTTGGGGATGTTCGGCTGCAAATTTATATCGCTCTACAGACGGTGGTGTAAATTGGACAGAAATTGGCTCTTCTTTGGGTGATATTTTAGATATGGATTTACATCCTACAAATCCGGACATTGTATTTATAAGTACGTTTGAAAGTAATTTTGTGATTAATAATGGATGTAGCAGTGACTATATAGGAGGAGATGAAAACAGTGGTGCTTTATACAAAAGCGTTAATAGTGGAACAACTTTTAATCAAATAGGAGATTACACAGGTATTATTAGTGTAGGAATGAATAATCCCAATATAATCCGTGTGGTAGATGTATTATTCCCGTACGATTGGAATGACAATGCCGGAACTTGGGAAACATTAGATGGAGGAGCTACTTGGACGCATAAAAGTACGCCAAGTGATTGGAATGTTGGATATTCTTTAAATCAATATTATACTTTTAGTCAGAGCTTTAACGGGTTAAATAAAACAGTTACAAAAGATATTTTTAATTCTGATAAATATTATGCTTCATTCGGACAATGGGCTTGGGCAAGTTTTGATGGCGGTGGTACAATTAATAATGTTTCTACTGAAGAAATTTCGACAAATCAATGGCTCTCAACGGGAGTTGAAAATGTTAATGGACATTGTATTGAAGTGAATCAAGGCAATCCAAATATCATATATATAGGCACGTACGATATGGGTTTTTGGAAATCTACTAATCACGGGCAATCTTGGGATAGAAGACAGCCTAATTACAATACGTATCCCCAATACACGTGGGACATCGGCACTCCGGGAACTATTCCTAACGATATAGCAAAACGCGGTGCAGGTTCAAATGTATTAAATGTGTTGAGTGATCCGGATAGAGAAAATGTGGTTTGGGCAACTTTTAGTAAAGAACAATTTACAGATAGTAGTGAAAATCTTGTTGCAAAAACCGGACTTTTTAAGAGTACTGATTATGGAGAAACGTGGCAGTTAATAACAGATGGTTTACCTAATTTTGATAATACGATACGTGTTTATGGTCTTTCTTTGGATAAAAATAGTAGTATCAATAACCGTAAAATGTTTATAACTGTAAACGGTACGGTTTATCGTTCGGTTGATGATGGAATGTCTTGGACTAGTGTTTTATCCGGAGTAAATTTAAAATTTATTGAAGTTGATAAACTTAACGGAAACATTGTTTATGCGGGCGGAAAAGACGGTTTATGGAGATCGACTAGCTCAGGAGATGTTGGAACGTGGACTGAAGTAGGAACTGCCGATATGCATCATACACATATTAATACAAGACCAGATATTGTTCCTACTTATATGAATTGGGGAACAAACCCTGAGACCTATCCTTACGAGGGAGTTTTTGATATAGAAACCGACCCCAATATTGCAGGCAGAGTATATGTTACCGTTCAAGGTTCTAATAAAGGACTTTATAAACTCAATGAAACTACTAATTCTTGGGAACACCTCATTACCGACAATGATATGAGAAGTGTAGCAGTTGCTCCTCAAGATTCAAATGTTATATATGCTACCTCATCAAAGAGTTATCATTCAGGAGGTTTTGATAATTCCTTAGGCGTTTTATATTCTACAGATGCAGGAGAAAATTGGATGGATGCAAACGATGGAATGGCATTTAATTATGCAGGTTCAATACAAATAGAAACAGGGCAGCATCCCTATGTTTGGTGCTGGTCACCCGGAACCGGCGTGCAAAAAGCTATAGTACCTTATTTTGAAAATTTAGCAACAGATGATTTTGATGAAACAAAACTTTTATTTTACCCTAATCCTACCCAAAATATGATAACTGTTCCTGTAAATCTTAGTAATTCGGATTATACTATTTATTCATTAAATGGGGGAAAAATAATACAGGATAAAGTTTCAAATCAGCAAGTTGATATTGAGAAATTGGATAAAGGAATTTATATCATATCTTTCTTTAAAAACAATACAGTGTATAACTATAAATTTATAAAAAAGTAACTCCCTGAAAACAGGGATAAAAATTTCACTAAATACAAGCTATTCCTAAACCTCATCATGTTAGATATTTGTAGTGTTAATTAAAACATTATAAACAATTAAATTTTTACATTATGATTTACGGAATTACACTTATCTTATTAAGCATTATTGCAGTACCATCTTTATTATTATCAAAAAAACCAAACGCAAAAGAATTATTAGATAAAATAACACCATATCAAGGTTGGATAGGTGTTGTATTTGCCTTTTGGGGAATTTGGGGTATTATCCAAGCACTTTTAAATTTAGGAATGCTAACTTCAGCTCCAATTTGGTGGATTACTTGGATGGCAGGAAGTGTGGTAGAAGCTGGTTTAGGATTTTTATTAGGTTACGGAATAATAAGTAATAAATTACTAGCTAAAAATCCGGATGCACAAGCTAAAGCCGATGAAATTAAAACAAAATTGGCAGCAAAACAAGGCAAATTGGGAATTATTGGATTGATAGTTGGAGCTTGGACTATTGTAGCTTCTTTTTTATTTATGGGATAAATAATTAATAATTACCGGTTTAAAAATAGTATTTTTGAATCGGTAATTTTACTAAACAATATTTAATTAAATGAAAATGGGACAATACACCTATACAGGACTGTTTGTGATAGCAATAGTATTATTATACTTTGCCTATAAACAATATAATAAAACAGCTGTAATTCTTGCTTCAGGAACAAAAACCAAAGCAAAAGTAATCGATTTAATTCCTGTACGTGGAGAAAAAGGATATACTTACAAACCGGTTTATGAATACACTAAAAACGGACAAACAATTACACATACAAGTAGTATTTCATCAAGTCCTGCTCCATATAGAGTAGGTGATTTAGTGCCAATTATTTACGCTAACGATAGTGATGAGTTTAAAGTAATGTCGTTTTGGGGTTTGTATCGTTGGACTGTTATATTAATGTGTATTGCCGCACCATTTTTAATAATTGGTGGAGGGTATTTGTTGTATGCAAGAGGTTGATGGTTAAAACAAAATACAGAAATTTAAAAAACAACATTTGTTATTTTTATGTAATCAAATAATAATAAAGGTTCTTACAACCAAAGTATATATAAAGAAAATCTTATGAAAATCAAACAAATATTACTGATAATTTTAATGTTATTCCAACTACAAAATATCTTTAGTCAAGACAAAATATATTTTGATAAAAATTGGAAAACCACAACCCAAGAAAACGCCGCTTATTATCGATTGATAACAAAAGAAAAGGATAGTCTATTTGTAGTAAAAGACTATTATATAAATGGCGTTTTGCAAATGGACGGACACACAACAAGTCTTGAAAAAGATGTTTTTCAAGGTACAGTAAATTGGTATGATAAAAATGGTAAAAAAACAATTACCAGAAATTATAAAAACGGAATTTTAGAAGGCGATGTGGTTGATTATAGAGGATCTTTTTCAACTCGTTGCTATTATAAAAATTTTATGCCTTACAACGGCACAATATACAATAACAACAGAACACCTGCACAGTACACTAGTTACACTGACGGTAGAAAAGAGTTCTCAGATACTTACTATAAAAACAGTACTCAAATAGCAGTAAAGACAACCTATTACTATCAAAAAAAATTCAAAAGTTATTATCCGTTAAAAGATGTTTTTTACGATAAAAATAATCAGATTATTGGCACTTTAAATTATCTGAAAAATCAAAGTTTAATTCTGGATAACGGTACAAAAATTACTTTTTATTTAGAGGATAATCAACCTGTAAGTATAAAATCAAAGGTAAATTATGTCAACGGTATTCCGGAAGGTGAAGCCATTACCTATCATAAAAACGGAAAACAATGGTTAAAAGGTAATTATAAAAAGGGTAAGAAATACAATGGTGAATTTTTGGAAAACACCATAAAAACGAGTTATGAAAATGGTATTTTAACCGAAAAAATAAAATATGATAAAGACTTTAATATCCTAGCAAAATTGACTTTAAAAGATGGAAAACCAGTTGAAGGTTCAGAATATATTTACAACGGAATTGCTACTTATCATAACGGAAAATTAAAATCTAGAAAAGATTTTTACGATTATAAACACAAAGAAATAAAAAAAGTAACCACTTGTGCTGATGATGGGAAATGTACTATTGAGTGGTATAACAAAGAAGGAAAACTTCTAGGTACGGGAATAAGTAAAAATAATAATATAACCGATGGTTTAGAAGTCGCTTACAACAAACTGATTTATTATAAAAACGGAAGAAAAAACGGTATTCAAGAAGAATATAAAACAGAGTTGCTTAAAGAACTTACTGCAAAAGCACTATACAAAAATGACACTATAATTTGGATTGAAACAAAAAAACCGCTAGAAAACACATTTTATCATTGCGTTTATAAAAATAATGAACCTTATCAAGGTGTTGAATATGCCTATGACTATCATAACACAAAATATTATAAAGAAGGAAAATTAGAAAAAGAAATCGCTTATAAAAGAGATCCAAAAACTAAAAAGTTATCGGTACAATTAATCAGATTTTACAATCCAACTTTTAGATATAAAACTCTAAGCAAAGAAATACAATATGTAAAAGGTAAGGAATATGAAATAACGTATAAAAATTACAGCCCTTATAACGGAATATCTTGGTTTGGTAATAAAATGTTTACCTATAAAAATGGTAAAAGAGAAGGAATATATCAAGTATATGATATAGATATGACTGCCATTGTAGAAAAAGGACAGTATATTAACGATTTAAGGCAAGGTACGGTATATTATACGCCTTTAAAAAACGATAAACATTCATTTTTTAGCTATAAACCAACTACTTGTACTTTTATAGATGACAAACCTTACAACGGAACCGTTTCAACAAAGAGAGAAACAACGCATTATGTTAATGGTAAAAAAACAGGTGTTTGCTCAGCCTATTTTGATGTATATACCAATATGCTTGCTAGAAAAACAACTTATTTAAACGATAAAAGGGAAGGTGAAGAAATATCATATTTAATTCATAATAAAACACTTAAAAGCATCTATAAAAATGATAAACCTTTTTCAGGACAATTTTACAATCTAAAAACCGATAAAGTAGAAACCTATATTGATGGTAAAAAACACGGTGATTTTATTACATTTAATGATAACAGAATAAAGCAAACACAACATTATGAAAAGGGAAAATTGCTATCCGAAAAAACGATTTATTTAATTAAGAATGATAGTGTTATAGGTAAAGGAACATATAAAAACAACTTACCATATCAAGGAAAATTTGTTACAAAACAAAAGAAATACAAGCAATACTTGGTTACACCTTATGTAAAAGGGGTAAAAGAGGGTGTAGAAAAATTAATTGCTGTTGATTATAGAGATATCAAAACAATTACTTCAACCACTTATAATAAAGGCAAAAAAGACGGTCTATATCAAAGTAATTATTATGATTTAAATAATCCGAAACCCATTAAAGGTATATATAAAAACAACAAACCTTATAGCGGTAAATTTATCACAAAAAAAGAAGACAAGTTTTCTATTATTTCAAACTTTAAAAAAGGAATAAAAAATGGCTATGAAACCTATTTTTTAAATTATGAAAAAGATAGCCTGTTGTATAAAAATGGAAAACCCATAGAAGGCATACAATACGAATTAGATAAAGAAGTATACGCTAATAACATTTTAAAACACTTCTATAAAAACGGGAAGAAACACAAAACTATTTTAAAAGACAAAACACGTATTACCTATACAGATAATGGTTTTGTAATAGATAGCATCAAACACTATTATAAAACAGGATATGATAAAATAAATGTTGTTTTTAACAACAAAAAACATACAAAAGGTAGTGTAAATTATTATGCAGAAGGCAATAAAATTGGTTCATTTGATTTTAGAGACGGTGTATTGCTTAAAGGAAAAATGGCTTATAATGGCATCATAGATAGAGTTATAAATGGTTTTGAAATAAAAGTTAAAGACACTATTATTGAAACAACTCTAATAGCAAACAAAAAATTTAATATTTATAGTGTGCTCTTTTTACCTAATAAAGTGCCTAATAAATTAACCTATAAAAATTATAAGTTATTGCTTAATGGTCTTGTAGATTTCTCTAATAAAACCAATAAAATAACTGTAAAACAATATCTTTTAGATGGAACGTTCATTTCACAAGCAACCTATAGTGATAAGGTAAAAAGCGGAGCTTTTGTTAATTTTAAAGAAGAAGAGGGTAAAATAATATATAGTATAGACTACCATAAAAAAGGTGAAGAAAAACCTGCCAGAATGAAAGGCTTGAATTTTGATGAAATGTTAAAAGAACTTAAAAAAATAAACGTAGTAAAATGATAGAAGAAGAAAATATAATTATATAGTTATGTAAAAAAGTTGCAAAAAAAGCAGATGAAATAGAAACAAACATTATTATCAATAAAAATTTAAACCAAAACATTAAGCAATAAAATCATTTTTAAGATAATTAATACAAGCGATTTCAAAAATCAACAAAATGAATATAAGCAATTTACCATTTCCATACCAAAGTTTTAATCCTGCAAAAAGTGCTGATATCCTGTTATTTGAAGAGAAATATAAAATTAATTTAACAGAAAGTTACAAAGAATTTCTAAAACAATTTAACGGATTAAATCTAAATTGGTGGCACATAGATCAGCAATTAGACACCAACAAAAACAGTTATCAAACCAATAAATACGGATTTACACAAACTATCTATCCATTTTATGAGGATTTAGAAAAAAATAGACAATGGGATTGGATTTATGAAGTAAGTAGATTTTTTGGCATAGGAAATAAAGATCAATATTTAGATATAGCAAATATTAATTTAGAACATTTATTTTGGCACCCTGATTTAATGCCTTATGCTTACCCTGTTGCAAGTGATAAAGGAGGCAATCTATTAATGCAAATTGCACAAGGGAAAAACAAAGGGAAATTAGCCATGTTAGATCATGAAGTTGCTGGGCCTATGGTAGATTGGATAAAAGGTATTAAGTCTGAAGAGACATTTAAAATACCACCAAACAAAGTAACAGCAGATGCATTTTTTGAAGATTGTTTTGCTTATGGAGGTTTAACCTTATATAACATAACGTTTCAAGATTTCTTTAATGAATTAATAGCAAAACACACTAAATTATATCAACTTATGAAAAGCAAATATAGAAAATAACATTGTGTTAAATACAAATAAATGACTAAACAACAACTCATAGAAAAAATTACAAATCTTAAAATTGAAAAGGAAGATTACATTTTTGATAAAGAAATGTTTAAAACCACTACTTCAAAAATAAATTGTAACGATTTGATTATAAGAAAATCAAAAAGACATAATAGTTATGGTTTAGAAACCAATATTCCTTTTGAAATTGATTTAATTACCAATGCTGTCGAATACTATGCTTATAAAACAACTTATGTAAATCTCGGTTTATCTCTATTAAATGTACTTTTTGGTAATAAAAATTATATCGAAATAGCGATAACACACCCAAACTCTGAAATAAAACAACTTTTTTTCTATCTTGAAAAAGAACAACTAACACAAGCGATTTTAGAAATTGATGCAGAAAGAACGTATAAAACATTCCATTATTTTCCTGAAGCAATTAGTAAGTTTCCATTTAAAAAAGAAAATGGCATTCCAATTGAAAATACACCTTCATTTTATTTTGGATGGTGTAATCAATCAACAAATACTAAAGAAGTTTCAAATGCAGACCAACTCATCATTAAATTAAATACAGAAGCACTTTGTAATTTAACTGAATTGTTTTTTAATATCGGTAATAAAGAAAACAACCAAGATGAAATTTGTTTAGAACATCCTATCAATGGTTTTGGTGGTGTTGGATATTATAGTTTAGAAACTAGATTTTGGTTACCTAATAGTTTAGGATTTTATAATGAAAGTCTAGATAATTTAACATTTAAAAAAACTTGATATGGAACAAGTAAACAGTACTATAGCAATACAAGCGTTATTTAATTATGTGCTATTAGCATTAATACTATTTGTTTTATTCTTTGGCATCCGAAAAGTTTATATCGGTGTGAAACAACAAAATAAATGGGCAAAAATTACAGCAAAGCTTTTAATAATTTTATTCGTACTTTTAATTATAGGAGGTTTTCTATTTTATTTATATGCATTGGCTTTGGGTGAAGCTTTTAAAACAGGATTGTAAAAATGGGAATTTATCTACCAACCATAACTTGCCCAATAGACAACCAAGATGTGCCAACTGGTGCAATAGAAACTTGGCACGATGTTGAATATTTACTGGCTAAATATTATAAAGAAAGTTTGTATTATAGTTGTACTACAAGAGGTTATAGACACATAGATGAGTTTAGTAAAATTATTGATGCAGTTCTAAATGGAGTAAAAACGATATATTCTGAAGAAGTGGCTTGTCTAAAAATAGATAAATTAGAACATCATTTAAAAATTTTAATAGAAGTAGAAAAAGTTTTTATGGAACAACCTAAACTAGTAAAAAATATTTTACTAAATGACGAAAAAACAAGATATAATTTGTTAGAAGAATACTATAAAGAAAAACCCAAGTATAAAGAACATTATAAACAAAGAATTCAAAAAATTGAAACACTAAATTTAGCCAATATTTATAAAAAAGCAACGATACAAAAAGAGATGTCAGAATTCAATCTACAAGATGCTCTAAAGGATGATTATCATCCGGTCATTTCCACTGTTTATTGGTTAAAAACACAACTTTTTTTAACAAAACAAGCCATAAAACATAAAAAAGCACTATTACATGTAATGCTATCACCAATATAAAATATGACATTTTCTAAAACAAAATATATCATATACATATCAGCAACGCTACTAATATCTAATATTGCATTGTATTTATATACAAT
>JALSLI010000008.1 GCA_026988395.1 Flavobacteriaceae bacterium
GTATGCTTAAAAATTTATAGTAAAACGGTGCTTTCTTTTTGGTGTTTTCTTTTGCTATTTCTAATAAATCCATTTTTACTTTTCTATTTTATTATCCTCTTTTAAATAAGATTCTTTATCTACAAATTAAAATTTATCATTTTTAAATTCTAATTATTTCATATCTTGTAAAGCAAAAACTTTACGTAACAAATCAGTTGTTCTGCTATTTATATCACTTCGTATTTTAAGTTCTTCAACAGCAATCATTTTATAGACACCTTTTAACGCTTCATTAGTAACATAATCGGTTAAATCAGGATTTATATTATTTGTTAACGGAATGGCATTATATCTTGTAATGATATTATTCCATACTTGATCTGCACCAACTTTTTTAAAAGAATTGGCAATTACAGGATTAAATTTTTGGTATAAAGCTACTTTTGTTTTTGTTTCTAAATAAGTGGTTGCTGCATTTTTATCGCCCAAAAGAATATTTTTAGCATCGTTAAAAGTAAGCTCTTTTATGGCATCTACAAAAATTGGTGTTGCTTGACCTACGGCATCTTCGGCAGCTCGATTTAAAACTTTTAAACCTTCATCTGCCACATTTCCCAATCCTATTTTACGTAAAGTAGCATCTACTTTTTGCAACTCATCAGGTAATAAAATTTTAACCATTTCGTTTTTGTAAAATCCGTCTTTTTTTGCCAACAAACTTACTTGCTCGGTTATTCCTTTGTCTAACGCCTGTTTCAAACCTCCGGCGATTTGTTCATTTGTTAATCCTTGGCTAGGTAAGTTTTGAACAACTTGATTTAATTCTGCACAAGAAATAAATTGAAAAAATACTACAAATAAGATGATTTTTTTAGTCATGTTAATTATTTTTCACAAAGATACTAAAAATTGGAGAGGTTTTTGTAACTTGGATAACGATGATATTTTTTACAAAATACCAAATTAGAAATTATATTGGCGTAGCTGTTTACCCTTTTATTATCATTAATAAGAAGTATAAAGAGGATATTTGGCTAATTAACCATGAAAAAATTCATTTAAAACAGCAATTGGAATTGTTGTGGATTGGTTTCTTTATCTGGTATTTTACCGAATTTTTATATCGCTATTATCAATATAGAAATTGGCACAAAGCGTATCTTTCCATTTCGTTTGAACGCGAATGCAATCAATTTGAATCGGATTTAAATTATCTTAATAACCGTAAATTTTTTGGGTTTTTAAAATTTCTGTAATATTCCCAATGCTTTTTTAACCGTATCGACACGGATAAATGTAACTAAAAGTCGCAAACCGGTTTTGGTTTCTTTTTCTTTCATTACACAAGATTTCGGATTTCGCTGTACGTATTGTAAAACGCGATTAAATTTATCAGATTGGTAAAATTCACTTTGCTGGTCTTTTACAAAATAGGTAAGCATTCTCTTTTGTTTTAATACCACTTTTTCGATACCAAATTCTTTTGCCAGCCATTTTATGCGTACCGAATCTAATAAATCTACTACTTGTATTGGGATTTCACCAAAACGGTCTTTTAAATTTTGCTCAAATTGCTGTAATTCTTCTTCCGTTTTAACGGTACTTAAATCAGTATATAGTCGCAATCTTTCGGCAATAATATTGATATAATCATCCGGAATTAAAATTTCAAAATCGGTATCTAATTGTACTTCTTTAACATAATCTTTCGGCTTATCTTCCTCATCTTTATTTTGATAAAGAGATTTGAATTCTTTTTCTTTTAATTCTTCAATAGTTTCCGATAGAATTTTTTGGTAAGTTTCAAATCCGATATCATTAATAAATCCACTTTGTTCGCCACCGAGCAGATCTCCGGCACCACGGATTTCCAAATCTTTCATAGCAATATTAATTCCGCTTCCTAATTCGTTAAACATTTCAATAGCTTGGATGCGTTTTCGGGCATCGGTGCTCATCATATGCATTGGAGGTGTAATAAAATAACAGAATGCTTTTTTGTTTGAACGACCAACGCGACCTCGCATTTGATGCAAATCGGACAAACCGAAATTATTGGCATTATTAATAAAAATAGTATTAGCATTTGGTACGTCTAAACCGCTTTCGATAATTGTTGTAGATACCAAAACATCAAATTCATTATTCATAAAAGCGAGCATTAGTTTTTCTAATTTTTTACCGTCCATTTGTCCGTGACCAATGGCAATTTTAGCTTGTGGCACCAAACGCTGAATCATTCCGGCAACTTCTTGAATATTTTCAATGCGATTATGAATAAAAAATACTTGTCCGTTTCTGGAAATTTCATACTGAATGGCATCGCGAATAATTTCTTCGTTAAACCGAATAACGTGACTTTCAATAGGATGTCTATTTGGTGGAGGAGTAGCTATAATCGATAAATCACGAGCAGCCATCAAAGAAAATTGCAAGGTTCTTGGTATTGGCGTTGCTGTTAAGGTTAGTGTATCTATATTTTCTTTTAAGGTTTTAAGTTTGTCTTTTACTGCTACACCAAATTTCTGTTCTTCATCAATAATCAACAAGCCAATATCTTTAAATTTTATTTTAGAATTGGTTAATTGATGTGTTCCGATAACGATATCAACAGTACCGTTTTCTAAACCTTTAAGTACCTCATTACGTTGTTTTGTTGTTCTGAAACGGTTAAGATATTCAATTGTTACCGGAAAATCTTTTAGTCTTTCACTAAAGGTCTTATAATGTTGAAAAGCAAGAATTGTGGTTGGTACTAATACGGCAACCTGTTTGCCATTATCTACGGCTTTAAAAGCGGCACGTATGGCAATTTCGGTTTTCCCGAAGCCAACATCACCACAAACCAAGCGATCCATAGGTTGTTCGGCTTCCATATCTTGTTTTACATCTTGTGTCGCTCTGTTTTGGTCAGGTGTATCTTCGTAGATAAAACTTGCTTCCAACTCGTGTTGCATATACGAATCAGGGTTAAAGGCAACTCCTTTTTGCATTTTTCTTTTTGCATACAATTCAATTAGATTGTAAGCAATTTTTTTAATACGAGTTTTGGTTTTTTGTTTGAGTTTTTTCCAAGCTCCTGAGCCTAATTTGTATATTTTTGGAGGTTTGCCGTCTTTACCGTTGTATTTTGCAATTTTATGTAAAGAGTGAATACTAATGTATAACACATCGCGTTCGCCATAAATTAATTTTATTGCTTCTTGTTTGTTGCCGTTAACATCAATTTTTTGGAGTCCGCCAAATTTACCGATTCCGTGATCGATATGCGTTACAAAATCGCCTATTTCCAAAGAAGTTAATTCTTTTAAAGTAATGGCTTGTTTTTTGGAAAAATTATTTTTTAAACGGAATTTATGATAGCGTTCAAAAATCTGATGATCGGTATAGCAGGCAACTTTTGCCTTTAAATCAATAAATCCTTGGTAAAGTGGAAAAACCAAGGCTTTGTATTGTACATCTGCATCTAAATCAGTAAAAATTTCTTCAAAACGTTGCACTTGTTTTTTGTTATCACAAAATAAAAAATTCTGAATACCGTTATTGGTATTTTCTTTAAAATTTTTGATAACCAAATCAAATTGTTTGTTAAAACTCGGTTGCGGTTTGGTTTGAAAGGCAATACTTTTTGGAGCAAGTACTTTGTTTATGGAAACATAGGTAAATGTTTGGATTTCATCTTTAATTCGTTTGCCGGAACAAAATAATTCTTCGGGTTTGCCTTGTTTTATTTCACCATTAAGATTTTGGTATTCTTTTTCGGCTTTTAAAAATAGTTTGTTTAATCGCCCTTCTAAAAAATCAACATCTTTTGTAAAGACAATCGTTTTAGAAGCGAGGTATTGCAAAAAGCTTTGCCTTTTTTCTTCGAGCATTTTGTTTGCAACATTGGGTACAATTGCAATTTTTTTTAATTTTTCATTAGATAGTTGTGTTTCTACATCAAAAGTTCTGATGCTGTCAATTTCATCACCAAAAAATTCAATTCTAAAAGGTTCGTCATTACTGTAAGAAAAGACATCTATAATTCCGCCACGTACAGCAAATTCGCCCGGCTCGCTAACAAAATCTACTCTATTAAATCGGTATTCAAATAAAGCTTCGTTAATAAAATCAAGATTTACTTCTTCGCCAACGTGTAATTTTAGTGTGTTTTTTTCTAATTCTCGTTTGGTGATAACTTGTTCAAAAAGAGCCTCAGGATAAGTAACAATAATTGCCGGTTTTTTACGTGAGTTAATTCGGTTTAAAACCTCTGCACGCAACAATACATTTGCATTATCGGTTTCTTCAATTTGGTATGCTCTACGATAAGAAGCAGGATAAAAAAACAAATTTTTCTCACCTAAAAGCTGTTCTAAATCGTTTAAATGGTAAGCGGCGGTTTCTTTATCTTCAAGGATTAATAGAAAAGGTTTGTCACTTTCTTTAAAACATTCGGCAACGGTAAATGATAAAGAAGAACCAACCAAACCAAGAATATTGGTTGGTTGGTTTTTCTGAATAATTATATTCTTAAGTTCTTTTATTTGCGATGTTTTCTCAAAAAAAGTACTTACCGTTTTTATATTTGTTTGCAATGCCGTCTAAAATTTGTTGCAAATATAGTATCTAAAAAATGAGTTCAGTAAACTTATTTAGGACTTTTGCATTTTTGTTTCGATTTTTTTTAACAAGAACACAAAAATTACGGCTCCGATTGCAGAAACAGTAAAGTTTAGAAACAACAATAAGACGTTAACCGAACCTGTTTTTACTATGGAAAATGGGTCAAAACCCAAATGGCTAAATGCTTTTATAAAAAAGATACAACCAAAAACACCAGCAATGGTGTTTCCGGTTGTACCTAAGTGATATTGTCTGTATATCTTCGGAAAAATATTTGCCACTAAAATGCCAATGGCAATGCTTAACAATGCAATTAATGTGGTTGTCATAGCTTGTTTTTTTTAATGTGCATCACCACCATAATCCATATCATCAATTTTACCACCTAAAAATCTTTTCTGTGCTATTGCATAAACGACGATTAAAATAATTGCAATTATAGCCCAAATTGATGCTACTGACAATCCGTATTCTGTAGCAGCTGTATTATATATTGTCAATGATGGATTTATATTGTTAGTCGATGGCAATACAACAGGAAACATAGATGCTAATGTCGAAGCAATTCCACCAAAAATAACGATTGTTGTAAATAATATTCGTTGTTTATCTGTTATTTTTTTAGAAAATAATAAGCCTATTAATCCTGTGAAATAGACTAAAGGGAGTATTATTAAATATAGTTTATTACCAAAATTATCAAGTGCATTAGGATTTACTATTAACCAAACAATTACTGAGAAAACAGTTAGAATTATTAATATAATATCTAATTTTAAAACGGTATTTTTTAATTTTTCATTAATGGATGAATTTGTTTTTAAAATAATCCATGCAGCACCGTGCATAGCCAAGGTTACAACAGAAATTAATCCTATGATAATGGTAAACCAATCAATTACACCTACACTTTGAACAATAGGGCTAAAAGAATCATTCCATAAAGGCAAAAAGAAGTAGTGTGGTTCATGTTTAGAAACACCATCAACGACTTCTCCTAAATTAACACCACGTACAACGTTACCTAACGCAATACCAAAGAATAGAGCCAATAATAGACTAGACACACCAAAGGAAACATCCCAAATATCTTTCCACATTTGATATTTAAAATGGTCACGCAGCTCTAAGCCAATTGCTCTAAAAATAATTAGCCACAAAACTATTATTAAAGGTAAATAGAAACCACTAAAGGCAGAAGCATATAGAATAGGAAAAGCCATAAATAACATTCCACCTGCAGCTACAAGCCAAACTTCGTTTGCATCCCAAAACAATCCTGCAGATTTAGCAACAACCACTTTGTCATTTTCTTTTTTTGCCATAAAAAGGTGAATAATTCCTACTCCAAAATTATATCCATCAAGAATAAAAAACATGGCTAAAAAAAACACGATAATTAAGTACCAATATAATTCCATAATTTAATGATTTTGATTTTCAGGTCCGATTTTAATCGTTTTCCCTACTAAAATTAAAAATAAAAAGCCTAATAAAAAGTATAGTCCCATAAAACCTAATAAAGTAAACAATGTGTTTCCGGATGAAACAGTAGGAGAGATACCATCAGCTGTTTTTAATAATCCATAAACAAGGTATGGCTGTCTACCTAATTCTGCTACATACCAACCTAAAAGATTTGCGATATAAGCAAAAGGTGCTAAAAACATAATAACCCATAAAATTCCTTTTTTAGACCACAATTTTTTGCGATACAGGTAGTAAATGGCAAAAGCCATAATTGCAATAAAAATTGTTCCAAGACCTACCATAATGTGGTAAGAATAATATAGCATTGGTATATTTGTAGGTAGTTGATCCTCTTTAAAAGCATCCATTCCTTTAATTTTTGCATCCCAATTATTATATGTTAAAAAACTTAGAATGTTTGGTACTGCAATTTTATTGTCTAATTTTTTTTCAACCATGTTTGGTTGACCAATAAGTACAATTTCTGCTCCATCTTCAGTTTTGAAAAGACCTTCCATTGCAGCAAAAGAGGCAGGTTGGTATTTTACCATATTTTTAGCATTCCAATCTCCTGTTGGGAAAGCAACTAATACAGCAGAAATAAAACCAAAAACAACACCGGTTTTTAGAAAAAGTTTTCCGTATTCAACATCTTTTTTTGTTAATAAATAAAAAGCTCCTACACTAGCAACAACAAAAGAAGAGGTAACAATAGACGCCATTTGATTATGTAAAAATGCCGGTATTAGCCATGGATTTGAGAATAATTCACCAAAATGTGTTAAAACATATCTTCCATTATCTAAAATTTCAAAACCTACAGGGTGTTGCATCCAAGCATTTGTAGCTAAAATAAAAACACCACTTAACCAAGAGCCTAAAAACACAAAGAAAGCCGCCATAAAATGTAATTTTTGTCCTAATAATTTCTCACCAAATATAAAGAGAACTAAAAAGGAAGACTCTAAAAAGAAGGAAAACGCTCCTTCCATAGCCAATGTTTGTCCGATAATACTTCCTGTGAGTTCAGAGAATTTTGCCCAGTTGGTTCCAAATTGAAATTCCATCGGAATACCGGTAACTACACCCATTGTAAAATTGATTGCAAAAATCTTCATCCAAAATTTTGCAGCATTATTATATTTTTCAATTTTAGTTTTTAAATATTTCCACTTAAAGTAAACAATAATTAGGGATAAACCCATTGTTAACTGAGGAAATAAATAGTGAAATGTGATCGTAAAAGCGAATTGCAAACGATCATAAAATAACATGTCTTCCATTTTTATTTATGTTTAAGGTTAAAATATCTGTTTAACGTTGCAAAATTAGTATATACAATTTTAATGTTTGCAACAACTATTACACATAAACCAATAAATGACTGGGTTTAATGTAAATTTAACATTTAAATATTATATCTTAACCCGAAAAATTCATAAGTTTTCATTACGAAAACCTTTGTGGATTTAAGGCTATATAGATTATTAGTGTTTAAAAAAATAATTTGCAATTTCTGAACTATTCACCCAAAGATATAAAACTAATATTAGTAAACCAATTAATAAAATACTCCTTTTATAATTTGGTTTTTTTCTTGGTTTGTATTCTCTAAATTCCATTTTTAAAATTATTCAACGGTAACCGATTTTGCCAAATTACGTGGTTGATCAACGTTTCTACCAAGCATTACTGCTATGTGATATGATAATAACTGTAGCGGAATTGTGGTTAACAATGGTGTTAGAGCTTCTTCGGTTTCCGGAATTTCTATTACATGATCGGCAATTTCTTTTACTGTTGTATCTCCTTCCGTAACAACGGCAATAATTTTACCGTTACGCGATTTTATTTCTTGAATATTACTAACAACTTTATCGTAATGTCCTTTTTTGGTGGCAATTACAACGATAGGCATATTTTCATCAATCAAGGCAATTGGTCCGTGTTTCATTTCGGCAGCAGGATAACCCTCGGCATGGATATAAGAAATTTCTTTTAATTTTAAAGCTCCTTCTAAAGCAACCGGAAAATTAAATCCGCGACCTAAATACAAGAAATTAGTTGCATCTTTATAAATACTAGCAATTTCTTTTACTTTATCATCAATTGCTAAAAGGTTTTCTACTTTATCAGGAATTAATCCCATTTCTATTAAATATTGATGGAATTCGGTTTTGGAAATACTTCCTTTTTCCAATCCTAATTTTAAAGCCATAAGCGTTAAAACCGTAATTTGTGTGGTAAATGCTTTTGTCGATGCAACACCAATTTCCGGTCCTGCATGTGTGTAAGAACCTGCATTTGTTTCACGAGCGATTGATGAGCCTACAACGTTACAAACACCATAAACAAAAGCTCCTTTTTCTTTTGCCATTTTAACGGCAGCGAGTGTATCTGCAGTTTCTCCGGATTGTGAAATGGCAATAACCACATCGTTTTCGGTAATAATCGGATTTCGATATCTAAATTCCGATCCATATTCTACCTCAACCGGAATTCTTGCAATATCTTCAAAAAGATATTCGGCCACTAAACCGGCGTGCCAAGAAGTACCGCAAGCAACAATAATAATTCGGTTTGCATTTAAGAATTTTTGTTTGTGATCATCAATTCCTTGCATTTTAATTATTCCTTCATTTGGCAACATTCTCCCTCTAAAAGTATCGGTAATTGCTTTTGGTTGCTCATAAATTTCTTTAAGCATAAAATGATCAAAACCTCCTTTTTCAATTTGATCCAAACTGAGTTTTAATTCTAATACATCATACTTTACTAAGGCATCGTCTTTAATATTTCTTACACGAATTTCTCTATCACGTTTTATAATTGCCATTTCGCCATCTTCTAAATAAATAGCATTTTTGGTATATTCAATAAATGGCGAAGCATCTGAGGCAATAAAAAATTCTTTATTGTCTTCACCAATTCCGATAGCGATTGGGCTACCTAATCTAGCAACAACAAATTCATCGGGTTTTTCTTTATCAAATACTGTAATTGCGTATGCACCAACAACTTCATTTAAGGCAAGTTGTACGGCTTTACCAAGTTTTACCTTGTGTTTTTTCTTAATTTCTTCAATTAAATTAATTAAAACTTCGGTGTCGGTATCACTTTTAAAAGTATAACCTCTTTCTATCAAAGCTTTTTTAATTGTATCATAATTTTCGATAATTCCGTTATGGATAATAACTAAATTTTCGGATTCTGAATAGTGTGGATGCGAATTTACATCATTAGGTACACCATGTGTTGCCCAACGTGTATGTCCAAAACCAATTGTTCCGGAAGTATCTGTATTTTCTTGGATTTTTTTTTCAAGATCAGAAACTTTTCCTTTTGTTTTTACAAGTTTAATTTCATCATTATTATATAAGACTAATCCGGCACTGTCATAACCACGATATTCTAATCTTTTTAAACCATTAATGATAATAGGATAGGCTTCTCTATAGCCAATATAACCTGTAATTCCACACATATTTTATTAATTATTTAATTCTGAATAATAAATTTCTAATTTCACACGCTTGTCGTAATCTGCATCTGCTGGTTGGTAATTATTACCATAGATAACCACACCTCTTTGATCCCAACTAAAGTTTTTTACAATGGTATCATTTTGTGCTTGTGGATCTGGTAAATCTGTTGGATGAAATACTTTAATAGCAAATCTACTTGGTGTTTTCGGGTTTTCTTTTTTTAGAACTTCCGACATATAATCGGTTATTCTAAAACGGTATTTTACCGGTTTTGTTGTAGTATTATCACCTGTACCTTCGGTTTCTGTTTGCAAGTTTCCATCAAAAACAGCTTCACCTTCGGTTAAAACATCTAAAATTTGCGTGTTTTCGTAAATTCCGTTTACCGGATTTTCGTCTAATTTACATAAAAATAAACGCTCCGGAACGTCATCACCACTTACATCTTGATTTACATTTAAGGTAATGCTTGCTTCGGTAATTAAACGGTTTTCATTTCTAATTGCCGTTAAATCCATATTATTAAATGCATCCATAATTGTCATTGTACCTGCATTTCCGTGAAGGAATAATTTTTGTTCTCCTTGTGTCGTATTTGGCGTATTAAGCAAATTTAAAATATCGGATGTTGCTGTATTATAATCTCTTTTATAAACGCTTGCTTTAATTCCCGATAACGGAAAAACCATCGTTTGTTTGGTTCTTACCGGAACTTGTGTATCATCAGTATCACCATCGCCGTTTAAATCTTCGGTTGTTTCATCGGTTAAAACATCGTTAGTATAATAGATAATAATTTTTCCTTTTGAAAATTCTAACGGCATATAAGCACCATTATTTCCGGTAGATTCTACATAAATTCCTTTAAAAAACAACGAAAATTTATCAAAGGAAGAGAAATCGTCTTCGTTGGTATTATTTACAAAATTAGTTTCAAAAAACGGTTTGTTTAAAGAAAGTCTAATTGCCGGAGAAGTATCGCTACTTTTAATGGTATCGTAAGTTTCAATTGTATTTCCTTGATTATCTAATTCATCAAAATCGGCTCTATGCACATAATAAACAGTGTCGTTGGCGTTAGGTTTAAAGTTGTCTGAAAACAGTTCGGTTAATTTACTATAAACCTTATCGGAATAATATTTTTTTATTTTTGTAGGATCCGTTTCATCATATTTATTTAGGTAAGTACCTAATTCATATATTTTTAATTGAAATTCTTGATTTGAATCACCATAAATGTTTTTTAGTTCAAATTGAGGTCTGCCATCATCTAAATCTTCGGTTTGTTCAGAAGTATAAGGCAGCTCAAAAACCACATCGTCTAAAGTAGGATTTTCACCAAAATCGACACCTGCTAAAGGTAAACCAACCTGCGAAACCACATCACCCTCTAATTTACCAAATTGATCATCTTGTAAAACGCCTATTCCGTTTAACGGAATATTATCGGTTCTGGATTTGGTTAAATTTTGATTATACGCCAACACCTCAAAAGTTTGTTTATTGGCTTGAAATTGTTCATTTGTAATAATGCCATCGCCAACATTTTTGAAGTCTTTTTCGCAAGAAGCAAAAAATACAACAGATAATACTAACCAAACTAATGGATTTGTTGTTACATTTTTTAAAGTCATAATTTGATGTGTAAAATAGTTAAGATTTCAAAACTTGATTTTGGTAAAAATCGTAGTACGCCTCTGCAAATTCTTCTTCAGGTTTGTACTCTAAGACCGGTTTATCGTATTCTTCCAGATATTTTACAACGTCTAACGGAAGCGAAAAACTACCTTGAATAACTGCATCTGCGTTTGCAATGGCAATTTTAGACAAATTATTAAAATTAGCTTCTTTAAGAAATGTTAATTTTTCTTCAGAGATGTTATCAAATTGCAACTTTTTCATTAAGTCACCTTTTAAATTTCCTTCAAAAGGCTCATTGTAAACAGAATAAACTATTTTGCTATGCGAAAAAAGAGCATCATTTTTATAGTATTCTTTGAGATAAAGCGGAATTAAAGCTGCCATCCATCCGCTAACATGGATAATATCCGGAGCCCAATTTAATTTTTTAACAGTTTCTAAAACGCCTTTTGCAAAAAATATAGCTCGCTCATCATTATCTTCAAAAAGTGCATTGTCCTCGTTGGTAAATAATGCTTTTCGTTTAAAATACTCTTCGTTATCAATAAAATAAACTTGCATACGTTCTTTAGGTATGGAAGCTACTTTAATAATCAAAGGCATGTCAAAATCATTGATGATTAAATTCATTCCCGAAAGTCGGATCACTTCATGTAACTGATGTTTTCTTTCGTTAATCAAACCGTATCGAGGTGTAAATACACGAATTTGAGCACCTTTTTTGTTCATTTTTCTAGGCATTTCAAATGCCATTTTAGAAGTTTGATTTTCCGGTAAATATGGCATCATTTCTGAGCCAATGTATAAAATTTTCTTATCTTTCATAAGTCAGTCTTAATTTCTATTTTTGCATGATATAGAAATATATTTCACAAGTAAATATTTTAACGTTTAAAATTAAAATAATTTATAGTATGCAAAATTACAAAAATTTGCTCGTATTTACGACTAAAATGTTAAGTTTACGCACTTTTAACACATAATAAGGTTTAAAATGAACATATTTAAGACAAAAAAAGCTCTTCAAACACATTTAGACACATATAAACAAACACATCGTATTGGTTTTGTACCTACTATGGGAGCATTGCACAAAGGACATTTATCTTTAATTAAAAAAGCTAAAGAAGAAAATGATTTGGTTGTAGTGAGTATTTTTGTTAATCCAACGCAATTTGATAACCAAGAAGATTTAATAAAATATCCTAAAACGTTACAAAAAGATATTGATCTGCTAAAAACGGTAAATTGTGATGTTGTTTTTACGCCTGATGTTTCCGAAATTTACAATAACCAAATCGTATCTGAATCTTTTAATTTTGGAGGAATAGAAAATGAAATGGAAGGGAAGTTCCGTAAAGGACATTTTGATGGTGTTGGTACGATTGTAAAACGCTTGTTTGAAATTGTACAACCGCATAAAGCTTATTTTGGCGAAAAAGATTTTCAGCAGTTACAGATTATTAAAAAATTGGTTGAAATAACTAATCTACCTATTGAAATTATCCCTTGTGCAATTTTTAGAGAAGATGATGGTTTAGCAATGAGCTCACGTAATACCAGACTTACAAAAGAGCAAAGGGAAGCAGCTCCTTTTATTTATAAAACGTTAAAAAAGGCAAAGAAAAAGTTTGGCATAAAAAATGCAGAAAAGGTTACAAAATGGGTACAGAAAAAATTTAAAAAGAATCCTGTTTTAGAGTTAGAATATTTTGTTATAGCCGATGAACATTCGTTAAAACAAATTGATAAAAAAGATAAAAATAACCAACCAAGAGCATTTATTGCTGTTTATGCGGGAGATATTAGATTAATTGATAATCTTGCGATGTAAATTTTAAGCAATTTCATTTTATAATGTTCTAAAAAATAGTAGTTTTGCCGCATGTTAGTAACCGTAGTAAAATCCAAAATTCACCGTGTAAAAGTTACCGGAGCAGACCTAAATTATATTGGTAGTATCACTATCGATGAAGATTTAATGGACGCCGCAAATATTATTGAAGGTGAAAAAGTCTTAATAGTAAATAACGATAACGGAGAGCGTTTAGAAACATATGTCATTCCCGGACCACGAAAATCCGGAGAAATTACACTAAATGGTGCTGCTGCCAGAAAAGTTGCCGTTGGCGACACGCTTATCTTAATTACTTTTGCCATGATGGAAATGGAAAAAGCAAAGAAGTTTAAACCTTCACTGGTATTTCCTAATGAAAACAACCTTTTAGATTAATTTTGAATAAAAAAATTAAAAAAACACTATTTTTAGTTCTTCCCATTTTTTTGGGTGTTTTTTTAATTTGGCTATATCTTCGTCAGTTTACCCAAGAACAAATCGATGAAATTGTTTATAATATTAAAAATGCAAATTATTATTGGATTTTTCTTTCCTTGTTTTTTGGTATTCTAAGCCATTTATCCAGAGCTTATCGTTGGCAATTTATGTTAGGACCTCTTGGATATAAACCAAAATTTGCAAATAGTGTGATGGCTGTTTTAATTGCTTATCTTTTAAATTTAGTGATTCCGCGTTCGGGTGAAGTAGCTAGAGCAGCTGCAATGACCAAATATGAAAATATTCCTTTTGAAAAAGCTTTTGGAACTATTGTTGCCGAAAGAATATCAGATATAATCATGCTTTTGTTAATACTCAGTGTAGTGTTTTTTTATCAAACGGATTTAATTATTGGTTATTTTTCGAACACAAATCCTACTAATAAAATTATTTTATTGTCTTCTCTTGGTGTAGTCTTTTTTGTCTTTCTAAAATACATTAAAAAATCTAAAAATTCTTTTATTCTAAAAATACGTAAATTCATTAAAGGATTAATCGAAGGAGTTGGCAGTATTCTAAAGATGAAAAAAAAATGGGCATTTATTTTTCATACTGTTTTTATTTGGTTAATGTATCTTGCTATGTTTTGGGCTGTAACTTTTACCATTCCACAAACATCTCACCTCTCTTTTGAAGCTATTTTAGTAGGTTTTATTGCCGGTGCTATCGCTATGTCGATTACTAATGGCGGATTTGGTGCTTATCCTGTTTTTGTTGCAAGTGCACTTTCTCTTTATGGTGTTCCACAAGAGGCAGGAGCTTCTTTTGGATTATTAATGTGGATTTCACAAACCATTATGGTATTGGTTTTTGGTGGTTTATCTTTTATTTTGTTACCTATTTATAATAATTCTAAATCGTAGCAATCACTTTTGTTTATTAGCAAGTTAACTTGTTGCTATTTATTATCGGAACGCACTCTGAATTGAAAAATCGGAGATTATAAAATCTGGTTTCCGACATGTAAAACGCTGAATTTTTAATCAAATTTGGAATGAAAAGCACAGCGGATTTTTTAGCAATTTTGTGGAAAAGGAATAGAAAAACTGAACTGAATGTGAAATTGTTCTTTTAAACGTGGAATAAAAATCACGTTGGATATGTTTATTTAATCCCAAGTATTCTATTAAAAGTTTTTAATTCAAACTGATAAAATTTACTAAATTTTTGTTTGAATGATTTTAAAAAATTGCTCATATTGTAAAGTGTTTAAGTTTAGCTATAAGACGAAAAAGTATTGTATTTGTTACAAATATTATGAGAATTCTAAATTAGAACCATACTAAAGAAGAAATTTATCCAAAATAGAATTGCTCACTCAATTAAATTGAAAAATATTACAAAATTATAAATTGACTGAATTCACTCAAACGCTGAAAAATGGAAATACATAATTCAACAGGATAATTTAAGTCTGAAAAAATAATGAAATGACAACAAAGTATAAAATTAATAAGGGGTTTAGTGCTTCACTCGAAGTTTATAATTAATAATTACAAAGTAAGTATATTTTAAGATTTTACTATTCAAGCACAAACCATTATTTTATAAATAAATGAAATATTTTTTAGGGAAAATCAAAATCCTATCGTTTTATTTAGTGATAACTGACTTTAATTTGTACATTTGTCTATATAAACCGTTAAAAAAACATATTATGAAAAAAATTACACTTCTTTTTTTATTGGCAATTTCCAATTTGGTAAATGCCCAAACCTTTACAGATCATCTTGTAGATGATAGTATTGGAGATGCATTATCCATCCAAATAACCGATTTGGATAATGATGGTGATTTAGATTTGGTGACTGCATATTATAACCTTCCCGGAAGTCCAAATACCGGAAAATTAGTATGGTATGAAAATGATGGTAGTCAAAATTATACTTCACATATTATAGATAGCGGAATTAATGGTGCAATATACGTGGCCGTTATTGATGCTAATAATGATGGAAAAAAAGATTTATTATTAAATGCTTACGACGGTAATGCTTTGTATTTATACGTAAGTACAAACACAAATCCGGTAACTTTTTTACCAAAGATTACTTTAGATGCGGCGGCAACGGGTTCTAATTATTCTGTTGGAGTTGATTTAGATGAAGATGGTATTTTAGATGCTGTAAGTGCAAATTATGGTGGCGGTGAATTAGCTTGGTACAAATGGGATGGTGGTGTAGGTGTTACAAAACACGTTATTGACTCTAGCGTACCTGCTGTAAGTTCTGTTGAATATGGTGATATGAATGGTGACGGACATCAAGATTTATTAATTGCCGTTAACAATGAATTAATATGGTATGAAAATGATGGTACCGCAACCTTTGTAAAACATACTATTGCAGCTTCCTCCGGATTTAATGGAGCAATTACTGCTTATTTAGTAGATTTTGATGGTGATTCAGATTTGGATATTATTGGTTCTGCTTCTTCATTAGATGAAGTTGCTTGGTTTGAAAATGACGGAACACAAACTTTTACAAAACACATTGTAGGTTCATCGGTAGATTATGCCGCTTATGGTATGGCAACAGATTTTAACAATGACGGAAATTTAGATATCGTTGTTTCTGCAACAAATACAAACGAATTATTATGGTTTGAAAATGATGGTACTAATTTAGGATTTACACAACATACCGCAGTATCTGCCGCAACAGTAGGTGATGCTTATGCTGTTGCTGTTAATGATATTGATGCAGATGGAGATGTAGATATTGCTTTAACTTCTCCGGGACCAAACAAAGTATTTTGGCTGGAAAATGATTTTATCGCCATTCCGGAAAACGATTTAATTGCAAATGCCATTCCGGTTTCTTGTGGTGATGTTATTTTAGGAAATACTAAAGACGCCATTAATGAAGTTGGAGAAGGTAATTGTACAAATGTATCTGATAATTCCAAAGATGTTTGGTACACTTTTACCGGAAATGGAGCAACTGAAGATATAACACTTTCTACTTGCAGCACCAACTCTTTATTTAATACTGCAATTGCTGTTTACACCGGAACTCCGGGAAATTTATCTTGTTTGGCAGATAATGATGATGACCTTAATTGCGGAAACACTAATTTATCAACAGTAACTTTTACATCAGACGGTACATCTACTTATTACATTAAAGTACAAGGTTTTGGTACCTCTGAATTTGGGCAATTTGAATTATCCGTTACTTGTGCTGTCGTTGCAACGGAAGATTTATCATTATATGCTATTGAATATTATCCAAATCCTGTAACTTCTAATTTAATAGTCAAAGCCAATGAACCAATACAAAACGTTAGTGTGTTTTCTGTTTTAGGAAAAGAAGTCTTGCAAACAAAAGCAAACACAAACGAAGTAGTTTTAAATATGGAAGAATTAGCAAGCGGAACATATTTTGTAAAAACAACGATTAAAAATAAAGTTTTTACATTTAAAGTAATGAAGTAATAAAAAATACTTTGTAAAAAAATGGCTCACTTTGTTAAAAGTGAGCCATTTTTTATTTTATACTAAGATATTTTTTCCTAAAAATAAGAAAAAGTGCTATTGCACGAAAAATCATCCATACCGTAAAAGCCATCCAAATACCGTATAGTTTTAAATTAAATTTATCGCTTATTAATAAAACCGGTATGAAACCAAATACTGTTGCTATAATAAGTACGTTTCTTAAAGAAACAGCTTCAGCTAGACCTTTAAAAACACCATCGTAAATAAAAGCAATAGCGTTAATTGGCTGCATAATTAGGATAATCCAAAATATTTGGTAAAATAAGGATAAAACCTCAGGATCTTTAGTAAATAATAAGCCGATTTGTCTATAGAAAATCAATGCGATAATATTTAAAACGAAAGTAATGATTATCGTGTAGTTTATAAGTTGTTTTATTAGTCTAAACATTTTTTTATAATTCTTTTCGCCTAATAATTTTCCGGAAACAATATTCCCTACACTGGAAAAACCATCAATAAAAAAAGCAAAAAACAACCATATCTGAAATGCAATAGTTTGTGCTGCAATATATGCATCATCGTAATCAGTTGCATATGCATTTGCTAAATACAAGGCAATATTTAAAGACAAAGTTCTTATAAATAAATTTAAACTGAGAATAAGCAGTCTTTTAAGTTCTTTATTAAAAGGAAGCTTTGGCCTTAATCTAAAAGGTGTTTTTTTAAGAAAATAATACAATGCTAAAACAGCCATAAAAATTTGAGCAATCACACTGGCATAAGCAGCACCTTCTACATTTAAAGGAGGTATCCAATCATTGATGCCAAATACCAATACAAAATCTAACACAATATTTAATACGGCTCCGGTAATACTAATAACCATTGGTATAAATGTGTTTTGTAAACCTCTAAACACACCAAATACGGCAAAGGTAAATAAGGTAAAGGGCAAACCAAAAGCACGAATTTTATAATAACTAACAGCGTAATTTAAAATATTTCCTTCGGCATTGTACAAACTAAATATTTGTGTAGCAAAAAATGTAGTTATCAGGTAGATAATACCACTTAATAATAGATTGATAAAAATAATTTGGGCAGGTAAAGACTGAATAACATTCAATTTTTTACTTCCTAAATATTGTGAAACAATAGCCGTAATAGCAGAACGTGTTTGTGCCAATATCCAAACAATTGCAGAAATAAAGGAACCTGCAATACCTACTGCCGCAAGAGCCTCTGTAGCTTGATAATCTATATTACCGATTATTGCAGTATCGGTAATAGACAATAATGGTTCTGCAATACCTGCAATAATTGCCGGAACAGCTAATTTGATTATTTGTGTAAAGGATACTTTGTTATTCATTTTGCAAATGTAATGCTAAATTTTATGCATAAAAAAACCACTCGTATGAGTGGTTTTTAATTAATATTTTAATACTTTTTAATTAAAATTCATAACGAATAGATGCATTATAAGTTCTACCAAATCCAAAGAATACCTTGTTTTTAGTATTAACACCTAAGTAAGTGTCATTATTACTACGGTCGCCAGGGAAGTAGTTTGTTGCAGACTCCGCTAAATACTCAGTATTTGTTAAGTTATTTACATTTAAACGGAATTTTAATCTCCCCGCTTTTTTAAATTCGTACTTATATGATAAACCAGTATCCATTAGAGCATAACCAGGCAACTGTAATGATCCCTTATGATTTGGATTATTAAAATCGGCAGCATTAACTCTAGCGTATAATTTATCTACGTATCGCTGACTAATATCAAATTTAAACGATTTTAAGAATTTATATTCTAATCCTAGTCTTGCTGTAAATTGAGCAGCATTACCAACTTTAACACCATCTAAATATAGAGTTTCATCTGCGGATGTACCATCAATACGAACAATTGGATTTTGATTTTCATCAAAATATTGAGCAGAAACAGTTGATTTATATTCCCAATTCCCTACAGACATCATTCCTAAAATTCTTAAATTTTCATTTGCTTTCCAATTTACATCAAATTCAGCTCCCATATGCACTTGTTCAACACCTCGAATATCTGCACTTGCAGGAACATCATCTGTATAATCATTTGGTGTTAAATTTACATCAATATTAGCAGTTACTCTTGTAAATCTATCTTTCCAAGATGTTCTATATAAATTAAAATTAGCTTTTACTTTTTCAGTTTTAAACCCATAACCTGCTTCAAATCCAATTATTTTTTCATTTGTATAATCTGGATTTATATCATTTCGATAATTTAAGAAAATAGCATCAAAGCCAGGTTGTTTAGAATAATATCCTGCATTTACAAAAACATTATGTCTTTCTGTAAGATTATAATTTAATCCACCCTTAATATTACCTCCTATTATATCTACCCAATCTGATTCTTGTTCCGGATCTGTGTCTAAGTAATTAAAATAATCAATTCTTTTAAAACCTTGTTGAGATGCTCCAAATTGAACAAAAGCTGAAAGCTCATCTTTGATGTATTCCAACTGTCCAAATACACCATACCATCTAACACGACCTTCATTGTAATAATTTATTTTTTCTTCATCGTCTATTGGTTTAAATACATTCCAAAGACTACTTAGATCAGAACTATACTCAGTACTAACAATATTAAAAGGATTATTAATATCATCATTATCTCTATAACCATCTGCACCTAATAAATTATCTAATCTTCTGTAATGAAATCCTTTATAAGTTCTCAAGTCAATACCGGCATCCATTGTTAAATTTTCGTTTAATTTATGATTAAAGTTTGCCAATAAACCATACCAGTTATGTGAGTTCATCGATGCACGACGAATAAATCCATTACGTCTCTCTAGACCTGGTATGTCCCACGGACCTAATTCATCATCATTAACAATGTATGAATTTGTTATAGGGTCAAGCTGATTAGCATAACTAAATCCATTAAAATTACCACCTATACCAGAGTTGGAGTTAACAATTTCATCCCATAAAACCTCTCCTGTATTTGGATCCCTAAGCCTCCTGTCACTAGCATATTTTCCGTCTAATCTCCCTAAATCTCCTGTTCCACCACCTCTACCAAATGAAGCATAAGTAGATGTCGTTATTTTCGATTTATCATTTATATTCCAATCCCAATTAAAAAATAAAATTGGTTTATGATAGAAATTTTTTCTCCAGTTAAATTCTTCTCCATTTAAATATCCATGATTAAAATTATATGTGCTCCCATAAGTTAAATAATCATCTAAAGTAGCCATATTGTAGAAACTTGTAGTTCTTTGATTATGTGTTTGAGGTGCACCTGTTACAGTAAATTGAAAATTATGGTCACCTTTATCTAATCCAAAACTTAAAAAATAATTATATCCTTCAAATTGAGTACCTCTTACATAACCATTTCCTGTTGTTCTACTTAATAAAACAGATGCTGCAAAACCATTTTCCATTTTACCCGTAGAATAAGTAGCCATTGTTTTTAGATAGTTATTATTCCCAAAGCTACTTGAAACTGCTCCACCTTGTTTTTTGTCTGTTGTCTTGGTTACGATATTTACCGTACCACCTACTGACGAAATAGCTAATCTTGACATTCCAAGTCCTCTTTGTACTTGCATAGCAGTTGTTACATCAGATAAACCCGCCCAGTTTGACCAATATACACGACCATTTTCCATATCATTAACAGGTACACCATTAATCATAACTGCAATATTTTCTTGACTGAAACCACGTATATTCATTCGTGCATCTCCAAATCCTCCTCCGGATTTTGTAGCATAAACAGAAGGTGTGGAATTTAAAATCTCAGGAAATTCTTGTGAACCTAATTTTTCAATAATTTCAGAAGATTTAATAGTAGAAACCGCAACAGGAGTTTGTCTTTCCTTTGCAATATCAACCACTCCGGAAATTACAATAACATCTAAAGTTTCACCATCGTTTTCCATAACGATATCTAATTTGTCACCTGCTTTAAAAGCAACTGTTACAGGTTTGTAACCAATGTACGTTAATACTAACTCACCATCTTTATCGGTTTGGATAACAAATTTACCGTCAAAATCGGTTGAAGTACCTTTATCCGTACCTTTAATGACCACGTTAACGCCTGATAAAGGACCGTCAACATCGGTTACTGTACCGGTTACTTGACCGAATACAGTTGCAGAAACTAATAATAGTACTGCGAATAATCCTAAATTTAAAAATTTTTTCATTTTTGTTTAATTTGATTTAATATACATTAAAATTCTCTGCAAAAGTACTGCTGTTTCTTATTTCAAATGTTAACTAAATGTTAAGAAACGCTTATTTTTACAAAGACAAATATAATCAAAACAAAAATGACAGAATGCAAATCTGCACAAAAACTATTAACAATTTTTAAACAAAATCTATCCTAAAATTTTGTTTGCCAATTCCTTGCCTAATTCAACTCCATATTGATCAAAGCAATTGATGTTCCAAATAACACCTTGTGTAAATGTTTTGTGTTCGTAAAAAGAGATAAGCATACCTATGTTAAAAGGTGTTAATTTTTCTAATAAAATTGTTGTAGAAGGTTTATTACCATCAAAGACTTTAAAAGGTAATAATTTTTCAATTTTATCTGCTTGTCCGTTTAATTTTAAATCTAAATGAACCTTTTCTTTGGTTTTACCATAAGCGAGTGCTTCTTGCTGTGCATAAAAATTTGCCATTAATTTTTTATGATGATTCTCATTTCCGTAAAGGGAAGATTTAAAACCTATAAATTGTGTTGGAATTAATTTTGTACCTTGATGGATGAGTTGCATAAAAGCGTGTTGCATATTGGTTCCGGTATTTCCCCAAACAACATAACCGGTTTGGTAGTTTACTTTTTCACCGTTATTGTCTACGGATTTTCCGTTGCTTTCCATCATTAATTGTTGTATAAATGGCACAAAATATTCTAAATATTGTGAATAAGGTAAAATTGCTTCGGTTTCAGAATGGTAAAAATTATTGTACCAAATACCAATCAAAGCATCTAAAACCGGTAAATTTTCATTAAATGGCGTATTTTTAAAATGCACATCCATTTTATTAGCTCCTTTAAGCAACTCTTTAAAATTAGAAAAACCAACACTTAAAGCAATTGACAATCCAACAGCAGACCAAAGGGAATATCTTCCGCCAACCCAATTCCACATTGTAAAGATATTTTTGTTATCGATGCCAAATTCGGTTACTTTATTAATGTTTGTAGAAACGGCAACAAAGTGTTTTTTTATTTCTTTTTCAGGTGCACTTTTTAAAAACCATTTCTTTGCAAAATTTACATTCGATAGTGTTTCTTGAGTGGTAAATGTTTTTGAAACTACGACAAACAATGTGGTTTCAGTGTTGAGGTTTTTTAAAATTTCAGCACTGTGATCACCATCTATGTTAGAAATAAAATGTGTGTTTAAATGATTTTTATAGTATTTTAAAGCTTGCACCACCATTTTTGGACCTAAATCCGAGCCTCCGATACCTATATTTACAATGTCTGTGAACGCTTTACCGGAATAGCCTTTCAGTTCTCCGGAAATTATTTTTTTAGAAAAACTTTCTATTTTATTTAGGGTTTCGGTTATTTCGGATCTAATATTTTTTTTGTTTACGGTAATTTTATTGTTAGAAAAATCTCTCAATGCCGTATGTAAAACAGCTCTGTTTTCGGTGTGATTTATTTTTTCGCCTTTAAATTGTTTTTCAATAGCGTTTTTAAGTTGCATTTCTTCGGCAAGACCGATAAGTAAATCAAGTGTTTTAGAAGAAATTAAATTTTTAGATAAATCCAAAGAAAAATCATCTAATACAAAGGAAAGTTCTTTTTTTCGATTAGGATTTTCTTGAAATGCTTTTTTTAAAACAACTTTTTCGTCTAGAAAATGCTTTTTTAATTTTTGCCAAGAATTAGTTTTTGTAGGATTTATTTTTTTCATTGACTGCTATTGTTAAGGAATCTATTTTTTGAATTTCTTCTTCTTTTTGTTCCGGATAAGAAATTTGATCTAACTGTTCTTTTATCGGTTTTATGTATTCAAAAAACTTTGGTTTAACAGATTCTTTCATTGGATTGGCAGCAGGTAATTTTTGTTTAAACGGATCTACTTGTCTGCCATTTTTCCAGAAGCGATAGCACACGTGCGGGCCGCCGGTGCTCCCTGTCATTCCGATCCAGCCGATAACATCACCTTGTTTTACCACATCACCTACTTTTACTTTACGTTTTTTCATGTGTAAATATTGGGTAGAATAGATGTTATTGTGTTTAATTTTAACGTAATTTCCGTTACCTCCTTTATATCTTGATTCGATTACTCGTCCGTTTGCAGTAGCAATAATAGGTGTGCCTATTGGCGAAGGAAAATCTGTTCCGCGATGTGCTCTAACGCGATAACCATAATGTTTAATTCTTCTACGCAAATTGTATCTTGAAGATACTCTGCTACTAAATTTTAGTGGTGCTTTTAAAAAAGCTCTTCTTAAATTGGTTGTTTTTTCATCAAAATATTCCGGTATTTGTGTAATGGAATCAGCTACAAATCGAAATGCATAAAACGGTTTGTTTCCGTGTTCAAAATAAGCGGCTTTAATTTCGCCAATTCCTACTGAAATAGTGTCGTTAATAAATTTCTCTTCGTAAATTACTTTAAATTTATCGCCTTTTTGCAAGTGAAAAAAATCGACAGTCCAAGCATAAATATCAGATAATTTATAGGTTAAGCTATAATTAATTCCTTGTTCTTCAATAGCATTTGATAAATTAGACGTAATAATTCCGGAAGCTGTTTTTTCGACTGTTTTAATTTCCTTTCTATTAATTTTAGAATAAATCGTATCTTTGATATTAAAGACAATATCTTCAATTCGGTTTGGGTGATATATAAAAGCGGCTGCTTTTTTAATAGAGTCTTTGGTAGCTATTATGGTATAGGGTTTGCCAACTCGTAATTGTCTTGCAATATCAAAAATATCTTTACTTTTCTGAACAATTTTATTGATTACTGGTGTTTCAACATGGTTTTTATCTAATAGATAACCGAAAGTTTCATTTTTTTTAACCGTATCTTCAATAATTTGATATTTACTTATATCATAACCGTATTTATAGACTTTTTTCGGTTTTTTAATTACGATTGGTTTTTTGATTTCCTTTTCTTTACAAGAAAAGAGAAAGGAGAGAAGTAAAGTAAAAACAATTATTTTTTTCACGTTTGGTTATTCAAATTTAAACTGTTTGCAAAAATACGATTTTATTTAATTATAAAAACTCCTTTTATTCTTAAAATAAGTTAAGGAGTTTTATGAGAATACTTCACTTAAAATTTATAAATATGTTTATCCAACACTATCATGCACCATTGCCGGTTTGTTGTCGTTCCATTTTCTCATTATGGTTGCTGCAACATCAGCTCCGGAACCCATAGCAATTGGTAATTGGCTAACATGACCTGCTAAAACTCCGGCAACATAAATTTTATCAGTTACTTGGTGGTCACTATTTTTAAGTTGAATTCTATTTTTTTCTACCGGTAATTTTTGATGAGGCTCTACGTATTGCGTTAAACCTTCGATATTAAAAGTATTTGCAGGACCTACTGCAACAATAATGTTTTTTGCTGTATAAGTGTTTTTATTGGTTGTTACTACAACCTCATCTTCTTTTTCTTCTACTTTTATTACTTTTTCTTTTTCAATTTGTTTTACATGCGGATAAGTCTCAGCAAGTTGTTTTTTACCGGATTCTAAGATTTCTTTACCTACGGTTCCGGGTTTTATTCCTAATACATTATTAAATAATGCACTTGATAAAGCAGATGCTTTTTGGTGCATAATAATTCCTATGTTTTTACCTTCGGCAAAAGGCTTGTTTTTTGCGGATCCAAATAATAATGCACTAGACATTCCCGCTGCTCCACCTCCTATAATTAATACATCAAAAGTTTCCATATTTTATCTATTTTTAGTTAGTGTGGCAAAGATACAATATATCGTTAGAAAGAAATGTTACTCACGTTACTAATGGATGAGACCTTGAATGTTTGCCGCAAATAATTTTACAGCAATTGCTAACAAGATTATTCCGAATACTTTACGGATAATTGCAATTCCTCCTTTACCGAAGAATTTTTCAATTTTTCGGGAAGATTTTAAAACTGCATATACAAAAATCATATTAATAATAATGGCAATTATGATGTTTACGGTTTGGTATTCCGCTTTAAGCGAAAGAATAGTCGTCATTGTACCGGCACCTGCTATTAAAGGAAATGCAAGTGGTACAACGCTGGCGGTTTCGGGCGAATCGTCTTTAAATAATTCGATGCCTAAAATCATTTCAAAAGCTAGGAAAAGGATAATAAAAGCTCCGGCAACGGCAAATGAATTCACATCGATGCCTATGAGGTTTAAAATTTCTTTACCTACAAACAAAAAGGCGATCATAATAATAACTGCTACAATTGATGCTTTTTCCGATTGAATGTGCCCCACTTTTTGACGTAAATCAATAATTACAGGAATACTTCCGATAATATCGATAACCGCAAATAATACCAAGCTTGCCGTAATAATTTCCTTTATATCTAAGTTCATTTTTTTAAAAATTTCGGCAAAAGTAATTTTTCTTTTGAAACTACAATGCTTTTTTATATTATTTTAATGTTAAACGGTAATTCATTGATTGTAAATATATTTCAAATTATTTAAAAGTTCCTTGATAAAGTATTTATTTTTTAATTTTTTGAAATAAATCCCAAATTACAATTCCGGTTGTAACCGAAATATTTAACGAATGTTTGGTGCCATATTGCGGAATTTCAACACAATAATCACTTTTAGAAACTACTTCTTGTTGTACGCCTTTAACTTCGTTTCCCATAACAATGGCATATTTTCTTGTTTTATCTATGGTAAAATCTTGCAACATAATACTATTATCGGCTTGTTCTATCGATACGACTGTAACATTTTCTTTTTGCAATTGATTAATTAATGTTAAGGTGTCTTCTGCATACTCCCAATCTACAGATTCGGTTGCTCCTAAAGCGGTTTTATGGATGTCTTTGTGCGGAGGCGTAGCCGTAATACCACATAAATATATTTTTTCGACTAAAAAAGCATCGCTTGTTCTAAAAACCGAACCAATATTGTTTAAACTGCGTATATTATCTAAAATAATAATTAGTGGTGTTTTAGCTGCTTTTTTAAATGTAGAAACATCTAAACGATTGAGTTCATTGTTTTTTAGTTTTTTCATTTTGTAAAAATAGTAAAATTCACATAGGCACTATAAAAACCTATGTGAATTTTTTTATTGATACGCATCAAAACAATATGCATACAAATGAGACAATACAATAACTTTTGCCGATTGTCCGTTTTGTGCCGGAAAAACATAAACAGCATTAGTTTTAAAAATACTCTCACTTGGTTCGCCTAATTTTTCGGCATCTAATTTCCAAACGTGCTCTCCGGTATTTATATCTAAGGCGTGTAATTTACCTGATGAACCTCCTACAAAATAAACAATGCCGTTTAAATAACTAATCCTGCTACAAGTACCTGATGTTTCTGTTTTCCAGATAATTGCTCCGTTATCCGGATTTAAACAATAGGTAAAAGTATCTTCATTATTGGCGATGATTTTGTCTTCTTCTATGATAAAACCTGAAAATAAAAAATCTTGTGGGAAAGAACGTATCCACAATTGTTTTCCGGTATCTAAATCATGACAAACAATGTTTTTACCAACCCAAGCATATAGTTTATTATTGTATATTTTAGGTTCATAAGCACTAGTGTTAACAGTTGGTGGAGCCATTAATTTTCTTTCATAAATCCACTGATGTGTATCTATATTATACAACCCTAAATAAGAATTTACAACCCAATTAGGTCTTGGTTCTGCATAGGTAATGGCATATAAATTATTGCTGTTTGGCAACTTGGTAATATTGGTAATAGCTCCGATTAAATTAGCATCAGGGTTAATGTAATCACCTGAATAATTAGCTCTAATCACTTCATTTGTTAAATTACCGGTATTGATATCAACTTTTGTTGCGGTTTGCTCTATGTGATTATTTTCATCATATATAGGTATAGAATTAAAGAAATTGTTATCAATTGCGGGATAAACTCTAATGCCAAATATGACATCTCTTCTAAATTTCCATTGCGTAGTACCGTTATCTAAGTTAATACAGTAGCTTCTGTCTCCTGTTTGATATGCTAGCAAGTTGTTATATTGGTAATGATAATAAATTTCTATTTGATTAGAATATGGTAGATAACTATCGTTCCATTTCCATAGAGTTTCTCCGTTA
>JALSLI010000009.1 GCA_026988395.1 Flavobacteriaceae bacterium
CGATATTTATTAAATTCTGAATTGCTCTACCTTTTGATGTTTTTCCTCCTTCCGGAATTTCGTAAACACGCATCCAAAATACTTTCCCTTTTTTAGTAAAGAATAACATATATTGGTGATTTGTTGCTACAAATAAATGCTCTAAGAAATCTTCATTTCTGGTAGAAACACCTTTTTGTCCGCGACCACCACGATTTTGCGTTTTATATTCCGATAGGTTGGTTCTTTTAATATAACCTGCATTTGATATGGTAACTACAACTTTTGTGTTTGGTATCATATCTTCTATATTAAGATCACCTCCTGCGTATTCGATTACCGATCTTCTGTCATCACCATATTTGGCTTTTACTTCTAAAAGCTCATCTTTAATGATATTCATTCGTCTAACTTCATTAGCAAGAATATCTTTTAAATCTTCGATGGTTTTCATTAATTCGTCATATTCGGTTCTTAGCTTATCTTGCTCTAAACCTGTTAGTTGACGAAGTCGCATTTCAACAATAGCTTTAGCTTGAATTTCAGATAAATCAAATCTTTTTTCAAGGTTTTCTCTTGCTTCATCTGCATTTTTGGAAGCACGAATAATTTTAATTACTTCATCAATATTATCAGATGCAATGATTAAACCTTCTAAAATATGAGCTCTTGCTTCGGCTTTTTTTAATTCAAATTTTGTACGTCTTACCACTACATCATGACGATGTTCTACAAAATAATGAATTAACTCCTTTAAATTTAATAATCTTGGTCTGCCGTTTACCAAACAAATATTATTAATACTAAATGAAGTTTGTAATGCTGTGTATTTATATAATTTGTTAAGGACAATATTTGGAATTGCATCTCTTTTTAAAACAAATACAATACGCCTTCCTAAACGGTTGGTTTCATCTTTAATTTGAGCAATTCCTTCAATTTTTTTATCACTAACCAAAGAAGCTATTTTTTGTTGCAAATCGGCACCATTAACTTGGTAAGGAAGTTCTGTTACTACGATACATTCTCTACCATTAATTTCTTCAAATTCGGTTTTGGCACGAATAACCACTCGACCACGACCGGTATGAAAGGCATCTTTTACACCATCATAACCATAAATTGTTCCTCCGGTAGGAAAATCAGGTGCTTTTACATGCTCCATTAATTCATCAATCGAAATATCACGATTGTCAATATAAGCAATTGTCCCATCAACAACTTCAGCTAAATTATGCGGTGCCATATTGGTAGCCATACCAACAGCAATACCGGAAGCTCCGTTTACTAATAAACTTGGGATTCTGGTTGGTAGAACAGTTGGTTCTTGCAAAGTATCATCAAAATTTAAACGATGATCTACGGTATCTTTTTCGATATCTGCAAGCATATCTTCCGATATTTTTTGCATTCTTACCTCTGTATAACGCATTGCTGCCGGACTATCTCCGTCAGGTGAACCAAAGTTACCTTGACCGTCCACCATTTCATAACGCATACTCCAATCTTGAGCCATTCTAACCATTGCATCGTAAACGGAAGTATCACCATGTGGATGGTATTTCCCTAAAACTTCCCCAACAACTCTAGCTGATTTTTTATGTGCTCCTGTAGCTTTAATTCCTAATTCATGCATACCAAATAAAACACGTCTATGAACGGGTTTTAATCCATCTCTAACATCCGGTAATGCTCTTGAAACAATAACTGACATCGAATAATCGATGTAAGCACTTTTCATTTCATCTTCAATATTAATAGGAATAATTTTTTCTCCTTCTGCCATAAATTTTAAATTAAATTTTTAGTCATTTTACAAGAACGCAATTTACAATATATCTCAAATTTGACCAATATATTTTAAAAATTTATTAACAATTTTTATTAACAATTATGTCAGTTACATATTAATAAAATCATAAATTTTAACACATATTTACTAATGGAATAGATTTTGCTTTAAAATTAATTGTATATATTTACACATTAAAATGAAATTGAAATGGACGAAAATTTTTCACCTAAAGTAAAAGATGTAATTGCTTACAGCAGAGAAGAAGCAATAAGACTTGGTCATGATTTTATCGGAACGGAGCATCTACTACTTGGTATGCTTAGACGACGTGATGGTAAAGCCATAGAAATCCTTGAGACACTAGATGTTGACTTAAACTTTTTACGCAAACGTATTGAGACTTTAAGTCCTGCAAATACCACAATAAAAGGAGCTATAAAAAATCCGCATCTTACAAAACAAGCCGACAAAGCTCTAAAAACAACTTTTCTAGAAGCCAAGCTATATAAAAGTAATTCGGTTAATACAGCTCATTTGCTTTTATGTATTTTACGAAATGAAAATGATCCTACAACCAAGTTGCTAGAAAAATTTCATATAAATTACGATGAAGTAAAAGCTGTTTTTGGTGAACTATTTTTAGATCAAACACCAAATATTGAAGAAGATGATGTCGATTTACCTTTTACCGGTTCTGCCGAAGAAGGTTTTGGTGAACGTAAAAATCCGTTTGAAAAACAACCCAACAATCCAAGCGGAAAAGCTAAAAAATCTAAAACACCTGTTTTAGATAATTTTGGAAGAGATTTAACTTTTTTAGCGGAAACGGGTAAATTAGATCCTGTAGTTGGTAGAAAAAATGAAATTGAGCGTATCTCTCAAATCCTAAGCCGCAGAAAGAAGAATAATCCAATTTTAATTGGTGAACCGGGAGTTGGTAAATCCGCTATTGCCGAAGGTTTAGCACTTAGAATCATCCAACGAAAAGTATCACGTATTTTGTTTGACAAACGAATTGTTGCTTTGGATTTGGCAAGTTTAGTTGCCGGAACAAAATATAGAGGACAGTTTGAAGAGCGAATGAAGGCTTTAATGAATGAACTCCAAAAAAACGACGATATTATTTTATTTATCGATGAAATTCATACCATTGTCGGTGCCGGAGGTGCAACAGGTTCTTTAGATGCCAGTAATATGTTAAAACCTGCCCTAGCAAGAGGTGAAATTCAATGTATTGGAGCAACTACATTAGATGAATACAGACAACATATCGAAAAAGACGGGGCTTTAGAGCGTCGTTTTCAAAAGGTAATGGTAGAACCTACTTCGGTTGAAGAAACAATTGAAATTCTTAATAATATAAAGGACAAATACGAAGATCATCACGGCGTAAATTATACCGATGAGGCAATCGAAGCTTGTGTAAAACTTACCAATCGTTATATGACAGATCGCTTTTTACCGGACAAAGCTATTGATGCCTTAGACGAAGCAGGATCAAGAATTCACATCACTAATATTGTAGTTCCCGAACGTATTTTAGAACTTGAAAAAGAATTAGAAGACATCAAAGATAAAAAAATTGAAGTCGTTAAAAGTCAGAAATACGAAGAAGCGGCTAAATTACGTGATGATGAAAAACGTATTGAAAACGAACTTAAAAAAGAGCAAATGATTTGGGATGAAAATGCCCGATTAAAACGCGAAACCGTTACCGAAGATAATGTTGCAGAAGTGGTTTCTATGATGACAGGTATCCCTGTAAATCGTGTTGCTGAGGCCGAAAGTAATCGTCTAGCGGAATTACCTAACTTAATAAAAGGAAAAGTTATTGGTCAAAATGAAGCTGTTCAAAAAGTAATAAAAGCCATACAACGTAATCGTGTTGGTTTAAAAGACCCTAATAAACCTATTGGTTCCTTTATCTTTTTAGGTCAAACAGGTGTTGGTAAAACACAACTAGCAAAAGTTTTAGCTACCGAATTATTTGACAATGCAGATGCTCTTATACGTATTGATATGAGTGAATATATGGAAAAATTTGCTATTTCAAGATTAGTTGGTGCTCCTCCGGGATATGTTGGTTATGAAGAAGGTGGACAGTTAACTGAAAAAGTAAGACGTAAACCATATTCTGTTGTACTTTTAGATGAAATCGAAAAAGCACATCCAGATGTGTTTAATATGCTTTTGCAAATTTTAGACGACGGTTTTATTACCGATAGTTTAGGTAGAAAAATTGACTTTAGAAACACTATTATTATAATGACTTCTAATATTGGTGCAAGACAATTAAAAGATTTCGGACAAGGAGTTGGTTTCTCTACTGCAACCAAAAAAAGTCAGGCAGATGATAATAGTAAAAGTATTATTCAAAATGCTCTAAAGAAAAGTTTTGCTCCCGAATTTTTAAATCGTATTGATGATGTTATTGTTTTCAATGCTTTAGAAAAAGAAGACATCCATAAAATTATTGATATCGAGTTAGAAAAACTACTATCACGTATCGATGATTTAGGTTACACCTTAAAGTTAACCGATAAAGCAAAAGATTTTATCGTTGAAAAAGGCTTTGACAAGCAATACGGAGCAAGACCTCTAAAAAGAGCTATTCAAAAGTATATTGAAGACGCTTTAGCGGAAGAAATTGTTACCAAAAACCTACATGAAAATGATAGTATTTTAATGGATTTAGATGAAGATAAAAATGAACTCACCATTAAAATTGACAAAGGAAGTACTAAAAAAGAAGTTAAATAATTACATTTTAAATATTCTAATAAACTCGGTACATTTGTATCGAGTTTTTTTTGTAATAACCTGCAAAATTCACCATCATTTTTATTCTTATTGGCCAAAAAATAAAATAATTAAGTTTGAAATTTTTAAAAATAAAAAAATCCCGAGCATCACCTCGGGACTTTTTCATCTAATAAGGATATCAATCAACAAAAATCCTTAATCAAACAAAACATCAACTAATTAAAACTTATATTCATTATCGGCAATTACTTTGTCGGCAATCACTTTACGTAAAGCATTGGTATTAGGTTCATTGGTGTATTTGGTAAAACGTTTTAGACCCATTTTCATCATTCGATTTTCATCACCTTCTGCAAAATAATTTATTGCTTCTTTACCATAGGTTTGCGTTTTGTCAACAGCCTCGGCTAATTTTAATTTTGCCATTGCTATTTGAGCTTCCGCTTTATCTTCTCCAACTTTTTTTACTAATTTTTCTGTTCTTAATACAGTAGATTCCGCTAAATAAATTTCGATTAAAATCTCGGCAGCATCTAAAATTAATTGTTGGTGTTTTTCCAAC
>JALSLI010000010.1 GCA_026988395.1 Flavobacteriaceae bacterium
ATGCAAGACCTAGAAAGAGATTTAATTATGAAAACCCTATATTTGTAATGAATAAATTATTGTTTAACCAAAAGTTGCATTTGTGACTTGAATCTTGCTAGTCTTTAAAAGGCATTTAATTTTTTTGCCCTTTATTTTGTTTTTTAATCTGGTAAATAATTCTAAATGGTAATCATCTTGATGAATTAGTAAAACATCGTTTTCTTTAAATAGTGTATCATGGAAAAGATTTAAATAGAAATCTTTTATTTTAATAGGGTATGTTACAAATTTGGAATTTTAATTTACTAAAATAAATTCTTTTTTGTGAGGGATTTTTTTCATGGCAATCAAAATTGAGGGTTGATTCACTGATTAATATATAAAATATTATTGTACTAACAATTTTAATTAGAAGATTAATTTGATATTAGTACGCTTTTGTTTTATAAGTATGAGGTGAAATTACAAACTTCTCCAAATAGTATCCCTTTTTGGAATAGATTTGATTGAAATTTTTTCCTTTTTAACAGGATGTAAAAATTCTATTTTATACGCATGTAAATGAATGCCTCCATCTTTATTACTTCGGTTAAAACCGTATTTTAAATCACCTTTAATTGGTGCTTTTATGGCTGCTAATTGTGCTCTTATTTGGTGGTGTCTTCCGGTTTCTAGATCTACTTCCAAGACATTGTAATTATCCAGTTCGGTGATAGTTTGATAATGTAAAATAGCTTTTTTGGTGTTTTCGGTAGGTCTGGAAAACACAATTGCTTTATTGTTTTTCGGATTTTTTCGCAAGTAATGTATTAAGGTGTCTTTTTTTGGGATTTCCTTATTTTGTACAACTGCCAAGTAGGTTTTTTTAATTTCTTTATCGCGTAGCATTTTATTTAATCGCTCTAAAGCTTTAGAGGTTTTTGCAAAAATAACGATACCGCTTGTTGGGCGATCCAAACGGTGTACTACACCTAAAAATACATTTCCGGGTTTTTGGTATTTGTCCTTTATGTATTCTTTAACAATTTCATTTAGGGGTTTGTCTCTTGTTTTATCGCCCTGAACCAAATCACCAACTCTTTTATTAATGATAATTAAGTGATTGTCTTCGTATAAAACATCTAGGTTATTTTTGTTAGAAGTAACTCTCAAAATTAAAAAATTACAAGGTATTATTTATTTCCTCAATATAATTAAGAATTTCTTCTTTTCCGGTTTTCTCCATAGAGGAAGAAATAAAATATTTAGGCATTTCTTCCCAAAACTCCAACATTTTATTTTTATACTTCTTAATAAAGGTTTGTGTTTTTGTCTTCGGAATTTTATCAGCTTTGGTAAAAATAATGGAAAAAGGAATGGCATTTTCACCTAGATATTGCATAAATTCCAAATCAATTTTTTGTGGTTCGTGTCTAATATCGATTAACACAAAAGTATTTACCAATTGCAGGCGTTTATCAAAATAATCATGAATGATTTTTTGAAATTTAGAGCGATCTTTTTTAGATACTTTTGCATAACCGTATCCAGGTAAATCCACCAAAAACCATTCATTATTAATGATAAAATGATTTATTAATTGTGTTTTTCCGGGTTTGTTAGATGTTTTTGCAAGGTTGCTGTTGTTGGTCAACATGTTTATTAATGATGATTTTCCAACATTAGACCTGCCTATAAAAGCATATTCCGGTAATTTTTCTTGTGGACATTTATGTATATCCGAATTGCTAATTACAAATTTAGCTGTTTTTATTTTCATTTTGTTTTGCTAAGGTAAAACCATGCTTTATAAGCCATTGCTCTACAATTTTATTAAATTCATCCGTATGTTCCATCATTGGTGCATGACCGCATTTATCAATCCAATATAATTCGGAATTTGGTAATAATTTATGAAATTCTTCAGCAACAGTAGGAGGTGTTACCGTATCTTGTTTTCCCCAAATTAGACAAACCGGCATGGTCATTTTTGGTAAATCTTTTGCCATATTATGCCGCATGGCACTTTTTGCAATTGCTAAAGTGCGTATTAATTTGCTTCTGTTGTTTATGGTATCAAAAGTTTCATCAATGATTTCATCGGTCGCAATATTTGGGTCATAAAAAACATCTTGAACTTTTTTAGTGATGTAATCACGATCACCGCGTCTTGGATAACCATCGCTCATAGTGGTTTCATATAAGCCGGAACTTCCGGTTAAAACCATACCGGCAACATCATCAGGATTCATTTTTGCATAATATAATGCAATATGTCCGCCAAGCGAATTGCCAATTAAAATAAAATCTTTTAATCCTTTATGTTGCACAAATCTTTTAACGAATTTTGATAAATTCTTTACATTCGTTTTTAATAAAGGTAATTCATAAATCGGTAATTGTGGCATTAAAACTTGGTAACCCTTATTAGGAAAATAATCAAACATTCCTTCAAAATTACTCAAATTCCCCATTAATCCGTGTAATATAATCAACGGAATTCCCTCACCTTTTTCTAAATACGTGAAGTCGCCATCTTTTTTTAATTCTATATCCATAAACACACTGTGTTTTTATCAATTTGCAAAGTTAACCAATTTGATTGAATTTGCTGTTTTTCTTTGCTTTTCTTAGTGCGAAAATAGACAAAAATTTTAACATTTATTAATTGTTTTAAAATCAGACAATTAATTCAATTGTATAAAGTTATTAACAAAGTGGTAAAAAATGGAAAAAAGTGGTAAAAAATTGTATATTTGTACTTAAAAACACTAAGAAAAGAAAAAAGTGGTAAATCTAATAGGAACATATGAATGTAAAGCAGACGCCAAAGGAAGGTTGATGTTGCCTGTTGCTCTTAAAAAGCAGTTGCACACTCTTTTGCAAGATGGTTTTGTGTTAAAGCGTTCTGTTTTTCAACCATGTTTGGAATTGTATCCAATGCAAGAATGGAATAAATTAATGGAGAGTGTTAATAAACTCAACCGTTTTAAAAAGAAAAATAACGATTTTATCAGAAGGTTTACAGCAGGTGTAAAAATAATCGAATTAGATGCAAGTGGTCGTTTGTTAATACCAAAAGATTTGCATTCGTTTGCAGGGATTTCTAAAGAAGTTGTAGTTGCCTCGGCAGGTGCAATTATGGAAATATGGGATAAAAATAAATATGAAAAAGCAATTGATGATGCAACAATCGATTTTGCTGATTTAGCCGAAGAAGTAATGGGAAATATAGATCAAGATGAATTATCATAATCCGGTTTTATTAAAAGAAAGTGTTGATGGCTTAAATATAAAGCCTAATGGTGTGTATGTAGATGTTACTTTTGGCGGTGGTGGTCATTCTAAAGAAATTCTCAGTCGTTTAGACGAAGATGGAAAATTATTTGCTTTTGATCAAGATGATGATGCTTTAAAAAACACGATAGATGATCCAAGATTTACTTTGATAAATGAAAATTTTAGGCATTTAAAAAGTTTTCTCCGTTTATACGGAATTAAAAAAGTAGATGGCATTTTGGCTGATTTAGGTGTTTCTTCTCATCAGTTTAATGAAGCAGACAGAGGTTTTTCAATTCGTTTTGATGCCAAATTGGATATGCGAATGAATCAAAATGATAAAACTTCGGCATACGAGATAATTAATTATTACGACGAAAAGAAATTGGCAGATATTTTATTTCAATATGGCGAACTTAGAAATTCTAGAGCCATTGCAAAACAAATTGTTGAGGCAAGAGAGGAAAAAAAGATAGAAACCAGTTTTGAGTTAAAAGAAGTTTTAAAACGTTTTTTGCCCAAAGCAAAAGAACATAAAATTTTAGCTCAAATATTTCAGGCAATACGAATCGAGGTAAATGAAGAGATGGATGCTTTAAAAGAATTTTTAATGCAAACAATGGATTTGTTGGAAAAAGGAGGGAAGCTAAGCGTGATTTCATATCATTCGCTAGAAGATAGATTGGTAAAGAGGTTAATTCAAAAAGGAAAATTTGAAGGCGAACCCGAAAAAGATTTTTACGGTAACGTGTCGCTTCCTTTCAAAAAAGATGGAAAATTTATTGTGCCGTCTAAAGCCGAAATTAAAGAAAATAATCGTGCCAGAAGTGCCAAATTAAGAATTGCAACCAGACAATAAAATGAAGCAAAAAATTTATAACATATTAAAAGGTAAGTTTTTAGTTGATGAAGATGCTTCTAAAAACTGGACGTTTATCGTTTTTTTGACTTTTTTAGCATTAATAATGATTGCTAGTTCTCATAGCATTGATCGAAAAGTGCAGTTATTGGCAAAATTAACCAAAGAACGCAAACAACTTCGCGAAGAGCGAATTGCAACAAGTTCTGAATTGATGAAATTAAAATTGCAATCTGCAATCGTAAAAAAATTAGAAAATAAAGGCTTGTATATGTCGGAAAAACCTCCGGTTAAAATTGTTGTAAAACGCGTTAAAAGAAATTAAAAATTAAAAAAAGATCAAGAAAGTATAAAATGCCGGTAGAAAAAAGCAACATATTAAAAAAATTGTATCCAATCGCAGGATTGATGCTTCTTTTTGCCTTTTTAATAATTTATAAATTGGTTGTAATTTCTTTGGTAGATGGTGATAAATATAAAAAAGATGCCGAAGAACGTATCGTAAAAAAATTCGATATCACTGCAAATAGAGGAAATGTTTATGCAAACGATGGCAACTTATTGGCAACTTCGGTTTCTAAATTTGATGTACGAATGGATTTGGTTACTATTCCTGCAAAATACTTTAATAAATATGTAAAAGATTTATCCAAAGAATTGTCCAAAATGTTTGGCAATAAATCAGCAAGCGAATACGAATTGTGGCTTAGAAAAGCAAGAAAACATAAAAACAGGTATTTATTAATTGCAAAAAATCTTTCGTATAACGAGTACCAACGCGTAAAAAAATTCCCACTTTTTAAATTAGGTCCTTATAAAGGTGGGATAATTACTGAAAAAAGATTGGTTCGCGAAAGACCAATCGGTAAAATTGCCGAAAGAACAATCGGTTGGGACGAAAAGCGTTTTGATGCCAATGGAAAACCGTATCCTGTTCACGTTGGTATCGAAGGAAATTTCAGAAAATACCTTAGAGGTAAAAACGGAAAACAAATAAAACAAAAAATTGCAAAAGGACAATGGAAACCTATTTTTGATGCACAGCAAATAGATCCTGTCGATGGGCAAGATATTGTAACTACAATCGATACAAATATTCAGGATATTGCTCATCACGCATTATTAGAGCAGTTGCAAAAATTTGAAGCCGAACATGGAACTGTTATTGTTATGGAAACAAAAACCGGTGAGATTAGAGCAATTTCTAATTTAGGGAGAAATAAAAACGGTAATTATTATGAGAAATTAAATTATGCTATTGGCGAATCGCACGAACCGGGATCTACGTTTAAGGTAGCAAGTATGGTAGTTGCTCTTGAAGATAAAGTAATCGATACCGGAAAAATAATTAATACAAAAGATGGTAAACTACGTTTTTACAATCGAATTGTTCGCGATTCCCATCACGGTGGTTTAGGTAAAATTTCCGCTGCCAAAGTAATTGAGTTGTCTTCAAATGTAGGAATTTCCAAAATTATCACCGATGCCTATGGTAATAATCCGCAAAAATTTGTAACCGGAATTAAAAATCTCCATTTAGGCGAAAAATTAAACTTACCTATTAAAGGTGAAGGGAAACCGTATATACCAAATCCGAAAGATAAAAAACATTGGTATGGTACAACTTTACCTTGGATGAGTTTTGGTTATGGTGTTTCGCTAACACCAATGCAAACTTTAACATTTTATAATGCTTTGGCTAATAATGGTAAAATGGTAAAACCGTTGTTTGTAAAGGAAATTAAACAGCACGACAAAACCATTAAAAAGTTTAAAACCGAAGTTATTGATAATAAAATATGTTCCAACAGAACAATTAATCAAGTAACGGAAATGCTTAAAAACGTGGTAAAAAGAGGAACGGCAAAAAATATTTATAATCCTAATTATTTCTTGGCAGGTAAAACCGGAACTTGTCAGTTAAACTATGGTAAAGGGCAAGAAACACAATATATTGCATCATTTGCAGGATATTTTCCGGCTGATAATCCGCAATATTCTTGTATCGTAGTAATTCATAAACCAAATAAGAAAATCGGATTTTACGGTAATGTAGTTGCTGCACCGGTTTTTCAAAAAATCGCTCAAAAATTATACACCGACAACCCAAAAGTTGAGAAAATTTTTACTTCTAAACGGCAATATGCTATGTTGGATAAAAGGTATTCGGATTTTAATAAAAAAATACAAAAACAGTACAATAAAGTGCCAAATGTAAAAGGTATGAGCGGAATGGATGCAGTTTCCTTTTTAGAAAATTTAGGACTAAAAGTACAGTTTTCAGGAACCGGAAAAGTGAAATCACAATCGATAAAACCAGGAGAAAAATTACAAAGAGGAGCAATTATTAAACTTCAACTGATATAATGAAATTATTGTCTGACATATTACAAAATATTTCCATTGTTAAAACTAATGGAAATATTGATGTGCCTGTTAATCAGCTGGTTTTTGATTCACGTAAAGTGACCGAAAAAGATGTGTTTTTTGCTGTAAAAGGAGTCTTGTCTAATGGACACGATTTTATTAATAAAGCAATAGAAAATGGTGCAAAAGCTATTGTTTACGAAGATGCATCTATTGAAATTCCAAATAATGTTACAGCAGTTTTAGTAAATAACACCAACAGAGCTTTGGCTAAAATGGCTTCTGATTTTTACAACAATCCTTCCGATAAGTTAAAATTAATCGGAATTACCGGTACAAATGGCAAAACGACTATCGCTACTTTGCTCTATAATTTGTTTAAAAAAGCAGGTTTTAAAACGGGTTTACTCTCTACGGTTGTGGTTAAAATTGATGATGTAGATTATCAAGCAACGCATACAACGCCGGATTCGGTAACGATAAACAAATATTTAGCAGAGATGGTAAATAAAGGTGTAACACATTGCTTTATGGAAGTGAGTTCGCACGGAATTCATCAAAAACGAACCGAAGGATTACACTTTAGTGGAGGTGTTTTTACTAATTTATCACACGATCATTTAGATTATCACAAGACTTTTAAAGATTACCGCGATACAAAAAAACAATTTTTTGATAATTTGCCTAAAACGTCCTTTGCTTTGGTAAATATAGATGATAAAAACGGAGCTGTAATGTTGCAAAACACCAAAGCAGCAAAACGCACTTATGCTTTAAAAACACTTGCCGATTACCAGACTAAAGTAATTGAAAATAGCTTACAAGGAATGTTGTTAAAAATCAATAATCATGAAGTTTGGACAAGATTAATTGGCTATTTTAACGCTTACAATATAACGGCAATTTACGGTGTAGCCGTAGAACTAGGTTTAGAGGAACATGAAACATTAAGATGGATAAGTGAACTGGAATCTGTTAGTGGAAGGTTTCAATATGTTACTTCAAAGAGCGGCATTGTTGCAATAGTAGATTATGCACACACGCCAGATGCTTTAAAAAATGTACTGGAAACCATAGAGAATGTAAAGCGAAATACAACGAAAATAATTACGGTTGTTGGTTGTGGTGGAGACCGTGATAAAGCAAAAAGACCTAAAATGGGATTTATAGCTTCGCAATTATCTAATCAAGCTATTTTTACATCAGACAATCCCAGAACCGAAAATCCGGATACTATTATAGAAGAAATGGAAAAAGGCGTTTCTAAGGAAAACCAACAAAAAATATTGTCGATTACAAATAGAAAACAAGCGATTAAAACAGCAATAAAACTGGCGAAAAAAACAGATATTATTCTTATTGCAGGAAAAGGACACGAAAATTACCAAGAAATTAACGGTGTAAAACACCATTTTGATGATATGGAAATTGTAAAAGAAATATTTAATGAATTATAAATTAATAATAAAATAAAACGAACTGTTATTGCTAAGGAAAAGCGATGTGGCAATCTTTTAAATTAAGTAACACAATAAAGAAATAAAAACAAAAAAAGTAAAACAATGTTATATTACATCTTTAATTATTTAGAAAATCAATACCATTTGGCAGGAGCAGGTTTGTTTCGGTACATTACTTTTCGCTCTGCTTTGGCATTTGTAATGGCGTTGTTTATTTCTGTTTTTTATGGAAAACGAATCATCAACAAACTTCGTAAAATGCAAATAGGAGAAACCGTTCGTGATTTAGGTTTGGAAGGTCAAAATCAAAAATCAGGAACGCCAACAATGGGTGGAATAATTATTATCATCAGTACCTTAATTCCGGTTTTATTATTGGCTCAAATAGATAATGTTTACATCTTGCTTTTAATTGTAACTACACTTTGGATGGGAGCAATTGGATTTTTAGATGATTATATAAAGGTGTTTAAAAAGGACAAAGAAGGTTTAAAAGGAAGATTTAAAATTGTAGGTCAAGTAGGTTTGGGGTTAATTGTAGGGTTGGTTTTGTATTTTAACCCTAATGTTACAATGAAACAGAAACTACCAAAAAATCAAGTAGAACAAATTGTATCTAAAACACCTGCATCAAATTATGGAAAAGCTCAGCACGCTTTAAAAACAACGATTCCTTTTGTAAAAAATAACGAATTCGACTATACAAGTTTAATTAGTTGGATTGGTAAAGATGCTCAAAAATATGCGTGGATTCCGTTTGTGTTAATTGTAATTTTTATCATAACAGCAGTTTCTAACGGAGCTAATTTAACCGATGGCATTGATGGTTTGGCAGCGGGAACTTCGGCAATTATTGTAGCAACCTTAGCGGTTTTTGCTTGGATTTCTGGAAACTTGGTGTTTTCCAATTATCTTAATGTTATGTTTATTCCAAATTCGGGTGAAATGACCATTTTTATCAGTGCTTTTGTTGGTGGATTAGTCGGATTTTTATGGTACAACACTTTTCCGGCACAAGTATTTATGGGTGATACAGGAAGTTTAACCATAGGTGGAATTATAGCTGTTATTGCAATTGCCGTACGTAAAGAATTGTTAATTCCTGTTTTGGCAGGTGTGTTTTTAGTGGAGGTTTTATCAGTAATGATGCAGGTTTCGTATTTTAAATACACACGTAAAAAATTTGGTGAGGGAAAACGAATATTTTTAATGTCGCCTTTACATCATCATTTTCAGAAAAAAGGAATTCACGAAAGTAAAATAGTTGTGCGGTTTTGGATTATAGGAATTATGCTGGCAGTAATTACGATTATTACTTTAAAAGTACGATAGAGAGAGTTTTGAGTGATGAATTTTGAGTGATGAATTTTGAATGATGAATTAAGAATGAAAAGTGATAAAATTTTAATAAAGATATAAATGAGTTTCTTCTCTTCTCTAACGGAAGGTTTAAATAAAAAATGAAACAAAAAATAGTCATATTAGGAGCAGGAGAAAGCGGTATTGGTACGGCGATACTTGCTATGCAAAAAGAATATGATGTATTTGTTTCCGATAAAGGAAAAATCAGTAAAAAATATAAAGATGTTCTTTTAAATAACAGTATCGCATTTGAAGAAGGAAAACATTCTGAAACCAAAATTTTACAAGCAGATTTAGTGGTTAAAAGTCCGGGAATTCCGGATAAAGTGGTATTAATTCAAAAATTAAAAGCAAATGACATCAATGTTATTTCCGAAATTGAATTTGCAAGTAATTTTACCGACGCAATAATTGTTGGGATTACCGGAAGTAATGGAAAAACTACTACCACTTTAATGCTTTCGCATATTTTAAAAAAAGCGAAATTAAATTTTGGCACAGCCGGAAATATTGGCGATAGTTTTGCGCTTCAAGTAGCATCTTCCAACAAAGATTTATACGTTTTGGAATTGAGTAGTTTTCAGCTTGATGGTATTCAAAAATTTCATCCGCATATTGCAATTATTACCAATATTTCGCCGGATCATTTAGATAGATACGAGTATAAATACGAAAAATATATTGATGCAAAGTTCAGGATAACTAAAAATCAAACGCAAGAAGATTATCTGATTTATGATGCAGATGATGTGGAGATTAAACATTGGTTATTAAAAAATAAAGTTCAAGCGGAGTTGGTTCCCTTCGCTTTAAGCGCAAGAAATGCCGTTTTTACAAAAAATACTATTACAAAAGGAGCGTACATAGAAAATAACGAGATTAAAATAGAAATAGATAAAAACATATTTACAATGGGAATAGCAGATTTAGCACTACAAGGAAAACATAATGTAAAAAACACGATGGCTTCCTCTATGGCAGCACGTCTATTAAAAGTGAGAAAAGAAACCATTAGACAAAGTATGTCGGATTTTGAAGGTGTTGAACATCGATTAGAAAACGTACTTAAAATAAATGGTGTACAATATATTAATGATAGTAAAGCTACAAATATTAATTCTACTTATTATGCATTAGATAGTATTAAAACACCAACGGTTTGGATTGTTGGAGGTGTCGATAAAGGGAATGACTATGATCAATTATTGCCTTTGGTAAATGAAAAAGTAAAAGCTATTGTGTGTTTAGGTGAGGATAACCAAAAAATAATAGAAACTTTTCAAAATGTTATTCCGTTAATAGTTGAAACAAAAGGAGCCTCCGAAGCTGTAAAAGTTGCTTATAAAATTGCTGAAAAAGGAGACACGGTTTTATTGTCTCCGGCTTGTGCAAGTTTTGATTTGTTTGAAAATTATGAAGATAGAGGAAGACAGTTTAAAGAAGCTGTTAGAGCGTTGTAGGTTGTAGGTAGTTAGCAGTAGGCAGTTAGCAGTAGGTAGTAAGTAGTAGGCAGTAAGTAATGTGTAGTTTGTAGTGAAGTAGTTTGTAGTTGAAAAATAAAAATATTAAAAATGAATTTATTTAAAAATCTTAACGGAGACAAAACCATTTGGGCAATTATTGGCTTTTTGGGTATTTTTTCATTTTTACCTGTTTATAGTGCCAGTACCAATTTGGTTTATGTAGTTTCTAACGGAACAACAACCGGTCATTTGATAAAACACAGTATTTTATTGCTTCTGGGTTTTTTAATTATTTATGCAACTCATAAAATTCCGTATAAATATTTTAGTGGTTTGTCGGTTATTATGATTCCTATTGTTTTAGTGTTGTTGGCTTATACTTTATTACAACCTCGTGATGCAAATGGTATTATGGCTGCAAGATGGATTAGCGTGCCTTTTACCGGTTTTAAATTTCAAACTTCTACTCTCGCAGGTGTTGTTTTAATGATTTATGTGTCTAGATATTTTGCTAAAAACAAGGATAAAAAGATTTTGTTTAAAGAGAGTATTATACCGTTGTGGATACCTGTTGCTTTGGTAATCGGATTTATTTTTCCGGCAAACTTTTCAACTGCAGCGATTTTATTTGTAATGGTCATTATGATGGCGTTTTTTGGTAATTATCCAATAAAATATTTGTTGTTAATTGGTGTAAGCGGTATTGCTTTGGTATTATTGTTTATTTTAACCGTAAAGGCATTTCCTGAAAGTTTTAAAAATTCAAGAGTACAAACTTGGATAAATAGAATTGAGAGTTATTCCGATAAAGACAGTAAAGAAAATTACCAGTCTTTTAAAGCGCAAGTAGCGATATATTCCGGTGGTGTGCAAGGAAAAGGTCCTGGAAAAAGTGTGCAAAAAAACTTTTTACCACAATCTTCATCCGATTTTATTTATGCAATTATAGCCGAGGAGTATGGTTTGATAGGAGCAATTACATTGTTGTTTTTGTACCTTTTGTTGTTGTTTAGAATAGTAATAATTGCCACTAAAACTGAAACTATTTTTGGTACATTGGCAGTTTTAGGTGTTGGTATTCCTATCGTGTTTCAGGCATTGGTAAATATGGCCGTTGCCGTAGGTTTGTTTCCTGTAACAGGGCAGCCTTTACCGCTAATTAGTGCAGGTGGAACCTCTATTTGGATGACCGCTTTTGCATTAGGGATTATTTTAAGCGTAAGTGCCGCAAAAGAAAAACAAGATAAAGATGATGATAAAGATAATCCGTTAGACGTGTTGCACGAAACGATAGGGTGAGTTATGAATGTTGAGTTATGAATTTTGAGTTGTGAATGTTAAATTGTGAATGTTGAATTATAAATGAAAAGTGATAAAATTTTAATTAAACGATAAATGAGTTCCTTTTGTTAGGTTAAGTTAGGAAAAGTAAGAATGAAAAATAAAATAAACATATTATTATCCGGTGGCGGAACAGGTGGTCATATCTATCCTGCAATTGCTATAGCAAATGAATTGAAGTTGCGTTATCCTAATGCGAATTTTTTATTTGTAGGTGCTCAAGATCGTATGGAAATGGAAAAAGTTCCACAAAACGGATATGATATAAAAGGCTTATGGATTAGCGGTATTCAGCGTAAACTCACCTTAAAAAACTTATTATTTCCAATTAAATTATTAAGTAGTTTGTATCGAGCTAATAAAATAATTAAACAATTTAATCCAAATGTGGTTATTGGTACCGGTGGTTTTGCCTCAGGTCCAACTTTAATGCGTGCAAATGCCAAGGGAATTCCTACTTTAATACAAGAACAAAATTCTTTTCCGGGAATTACCAATAAATTACTTTCTAAAAAAGCTGATAAAATTTGTGTTGCTTATGATGGTTTAGAGCGTTTCTTCCCAAAAGATAAAATTGTAAAAACCGGAAATCCTGTTCGTCAAGATTTATTAGATATTCATTCAAAAAGAGAAGAAGGAATCTCGTTTTTTGGTTTAAATCCTAATAAAAAAACACTTTTAGTTTTAGGTGGAAGCCTCGGTGCAAGAGCAATTAACAATTTAATTGAAGCGAATTTAGATTGGTTGGTAGAAAATGATTTGCAAATTATCTGGCAAACCGGGAAATTATATCAACAAGAATATCAAAAATACAATCAAAAAGAAGGAGTGCAAACACACGCATTTTTAAATAAAATGGATTTAGCCTATGCAGTGACAGATTTTATTATAAGTCGTGCCGGAGCAGGTTCGGTATCCGAATTGTGTATCGTAGGTAAACCAACAATTTTTATTCCAAGTCCTAATGTAGCCGAAGATCACCAAACTAAAAATGCTCAAGCAATTGTAGATAAAAACGGAGCGATTTTATTAAAAGAAAAAGAAGTCGCAAAATTTAAAGAAGTGTTTAAAGACTTATTGGAAAATCCTAAAAAACAACAGGAATTAAGTGAAAATATAAAAAATATAGCATTGCCTAATGCAACCAAAAATATTGTAAATGAAGTGGAACGTTTAATGAAATTATAGTGGCAGCAGGTAATAAGTAGTTGGCAGAATTGCTGAAAAGAATTAATAAAAAATAAAAAATGGCAGAAAATATAAACATATCAAATTACAAAAACATCTATTTTATTGGAATAGGTGGAATAGGTATGTCTGCTTTGGCAAAATATTTTGCTGTTAATGGCAAGCAAGTTGCAGGCTATGATAAGGTTGCTTCACAAATAACAGCTTCTTTAGAGAAAGATGGTGTGACAATTCATTTTACAGATGATGTTTTGAAAATTCCGGATACTTTTAAAAATAAAGAAGAAACTTTGGTAGTTTACACGCCTGCAATACCTAAAGATCATCAAGAATTAAATTATTTTATAGACCAAGGTTTTACCGTTTTAAAACGTGCCGAAGTATTGGGTTTAATAACCAAAGAAACTTTTTGTTTTGCCGTTGCCGGAACACACGGAAAGACAACAACTTCTACCATTTTAGGGCATATTTTAAAAGAAACCGGTGTAAATGCAACCTCTTTTTTAGGTGGAATAGTAACCAATTATAACTCCAATTTAATTTTAGGAAATGATAAAATTTCGGTTGTCGAAGCCGATGAGTACGACCGCTCGTTTTTACAATTAAGTCCAAATTACGCTTGTATCACTTCTATGGATGCTGATCATTTGGATATTTACGGTCAAGCTGAAGAGTTAGAAACTTCATTTAACGATTTTGCTAAAATTGTAAAAAATAAATTGTTTGTTGCCGAAGATTTACCGTTAAACGGAATTACTTACGGATTTTCAGAAAAAGCAAATTATCAAGCAAAAAATATTCGTAGCAAAAACGGTTATTACCTCTTTGATGTAAAAACCTCTTCCAAATCTGTATTAGATATTAAATTAAACCTGTTAGGCGAACACAATGTTTCAAATGCCTTAGCAGCTTTAGCAATGGCACATCAATACGGTGTTTCATTAGACAAAATAAAAAAAGCAATTACTTCTTTTAAAGGGATAGAACGCAGGTTTAATATTAAAATTAATAAGGATAATTTGGTTTTAATTGATGATTATGCACACCATCCAACGGAAATAAATGCAGTATATAAAACTGTAGTTACTTCTTTTCCTGAAAAGGAAAAAGTAGTGATTTTTCAACCACATTTGTTTAGCAGAACAAAAGATTTTGCAGATGATTTCGCAAGGAGTTTGGGGCAATTCGATAAAGTCTATTTGTTAGATATTTATCCTGCGAGAGAACTCCCAATAGACGGAATAACATCTAATTGGTTAGCAGAAAAAGTAAAAAACCACAACCCAAATGTTAGTGTATTGCCGTTTTCGAGAAAAGCAATAAGCTATGAAATAGAAAAATTAAACAATGCAGTTGTGGCAATGCTCGGTGCCGGTGATATTGGTGTGATGATTAAAAAAGTAGAAGAACAACTCAATAATCAAGTAGTTTAAAATGTTAAAATATAAAGTTTACATAAAAGCCACTTTTTTTATACTGATTTTAATCGGTTTGTTTTCTTTTACCTATAACAGGAATTTAAAACGAAAAATAAAAGATATTGCCATAAATTTCGAAAATGGCGACAACCTTTTTGTAACTAAAAAAACCGTTAATAAATTGTTAACACAAAATTTAAAAAGGCCTAAAAAGATAGCAAAAGAAAAACTAAATTTGAAGGTTTTGGAAAAAGGTATTTTAAAAAACCAAATGATTGAAAACGTAGATGTTTACGTAGATGTTGATGGTAGTTTGAAGGTTTTGGTAAAGCAGCGAAATCCGATTTTAAGGATCCAATCCTTAGATGGAAATTTTTATTTAGATGACAAAGGAAAAAAAATGCCTTTATCTAAAAATTATGCGGCAAGAGTACCTTTGGTAACCGGAGTAAATAATGATAATGAAATGGCACTATTGTACCAATTCTATCAAAATGTAATGACCGATGACTTTATGCAAAAACAAATTGTAGCAATTTCTTTAAATGAGGAGGAATTTTTTTTAAAATCAAGAATAGGAAATCATTTAATTGAATTCGGGAAATTACAAAATGTAGAAAAAAAAATTAAAAAGTTAAAAGTATTTTATCAAAAAGTATTGGCAGACCATACTTACGATAAGTATAAAAAAGTAAACATAAAATATAACAAACAAGTAGTTTGTACTAAAAAAGGATAGTAAAAAGTTTAGATATGGAAAATCAATATGCAGTAGGACTTGATATCGGAACCACCAAAATTGTGGCTATTATTGGTCGTAAAAATGATTTTGGCAAGATAGAAATCCTCGGTAAAGGTAAAGCCAAAAGCAACGGTGTGCATCGTGGTGTGGTAAATAATATTACCCAAACCATTCAGTCTATTCAACAAGCTGTTGAAGAAGCCGAAAACGAAAGCAATATCGAAATTAAAGATGTTGTAGTTGGTATTGCCGGACAGCACATTCGTAGTTTGCACCACAGCGATTATATTACGCGTGAAGATCCTGAAAAAGTAATTGATGAAGAAGATATTGAAAACTTAAAAAATCAAGTGTTAAAATTAGTGATGCTTCCGGGAGAGGAAATTATTCACGTTTTACCTCAAGATTATAAAGTAGATAGTCAGGCAGAAATTGATGAACCAATCGGAATGTTCGGTGGTAGATTAGAAGCTAATTTTCACGTAGTCGTTGGGCAAGTAGCTTCCATCAGAAATATTGCACGATGTGTAAAAAGTGCCGGTTTAGAAATGGCAAATATCACCTTAGAGCCATTAGCTTCCGCGGAAGCAGTTTTAAGTCAAGAAGAAAAAGAAGCAGGTGTTGCCATGATTGATATCGGAGGAGGTACAACAGATTTGGCTATTTTTAAAGATGGCATTATTAGGCATACAGCCGTAATCCCTTTTGGAGGAAATGTGATTACTGATGATATTAAAGAAGGGTGTTCGATTATAGAAAAACAAGCCGAATTATTAAAAGTGAAATTTGGCTCCGCTTGGCCGGGAGAAAATAAAGACAATGAAATTGTATCAATTCCCGGGCTTAGAGGTAGAGATCCTAAAGAAATAACACTTAAAAATTTGTCTAAAATTATTCATGCCAGAGTTTCCGAAATTATTGAAGAAGTCTTTCAAGAAATTAAAAATTACGGATACGATGAGAGTAAAAAAACATTAATTGCCGGAATTGTCCTTACCGGAGGTGGAGCCCAATTAAAGCATATTAAACAATTGGTAGAATATATTACAGGTATGGACACCAGAATTGGTTATCCTAATGAGCATTTGGCAAATGATTCATCAGAAGAATTATCCAGTCCTATGTACGCAACAGCTGTTGGTTTGTTAATGAACGGATTAGAACAAAAAGAGAAACAACAAGCCATGCAAAAAAATAATTTGCAAGCTGAGGTTGTAAATGATGAAGAAGTTACTAATACCGATAATAATTCCGATGTATCGGAAGAAGAAACAACCGAAGAATACAAAGAACCAATAAAGAAAAAAGAAAAAAAATTGTCTGTTTTTGAACGCTTTTTTGAAGGTTTAAAAGAGTTTTTAAAAAATGCAGAATAAGTAAAAAAGAGTTATAAAAAGAAAAAATCCCATCAGTTAAAAATTTAAGTTATGAGTCCGTTAACATTTAATTTACCAAAAAACAATTCTAATGTCATTAAAGTCATCGGTGTCGGTGGCGGTGGTAGCAATGCTGTAAACTACATGTATTCCAAAGGTATACAAGGAGTCGATTTTGTAGTTTGTAATACCGATTCACAAGCATTAGGAAACAGTCCGATACCTACAAAAATACAACTCGGAGCTTCATTAACCGAAGGTCTTGGAGCAGGAGCGAACCCCGAAATTGGCGAACAATCAGCCTTAGAGAGTGTATCAGAAATAAACGATATGTTTGGCGAAAAAACAAAAATGGTTTTTATCACCGTTGGGATGGGTGGCGGAACCGGTACAGGTGCCGCTCCGGTAATTGCAAAAATGGCTCGTGAACGAAATTTGTTAACGGTTGGTATTGTTACAACGCCTTTTTCTTTTGAAGGAAAAACAAGAAATGAACAAGCTCAAAAAGGAATTGATAAATTACGAGAAAATGTGGACTCTTTAATCGTAATTAACAATAATAAATTGCGTGAAGTTTATGGGAATTTAGGATTTAAAGCCGGATTTTCAAAAGCTGATGAAGTATTAGCAACAGCAGCAAGAGGTATCGCTGAGGTAATTACACACCATTATACGCAAAATATTGATTTTAGAGATGCCAAAACAGTTTTAGAAAATAGTGGTTCTGCAATTATGGGCTCTGCAAAAGCAAGTGGTCCAAATCGTGCACAAGAAGCAATCACCAAAGCATTAGAATCACCTTTGTTAAATGATAATAAAATTACCGGAGCTCAGAACGTACTGTTGTTAATCGTTTCCGGAGTGGAAGAAGAAAATGAAATTACCATTGATGAAATTGGTGAAATAAACGATTATATCCAATCAGAAGCAAAAACAAATGTCAACATTATTATGGGTGTTGGTGAAGAAGAATCTCTTGGTGAAACTATTTCGGTAACTATTGTTGCTACCGGTTTTAATTTAGAACAACAAGAAGAAATTTCTAAGGTTGAAAACAAAAAGATTATTTATGATTTAGATGATAAATCTGTTAAAACAGAGACCACTTTCGTTTCTAAAAAAACGGATAATAAATTAGAATCAAAACCTAAACCTGTTACTGAAAAACCAAAAAAAATCATTCATAAATTAGAAGATGATAATTTAGAGGAAACGAGAATTGATACTAAAACCGGACAAATAAGTCTATTTGATATTGATGTTGCCGGAGCGGAATTTATCCATAAAAAAAGTGTTGAAGTTGAAGATAATGAGAAAAAAGGTTTTTTAAATAACGAAATTTCTTCCGCTTTAAGCGAATTGAAAAAAGCAAGTAAAAAATCAAAAGAAATAGGAGAAAATCCTATTTTAAAAACAACCCAAATAATAAAAGAAACACCTGTAATTTTTGAAGAAGTCACAGATGAAGAGTTTATTATTACCCAAGATATTTCTAATATAGAAGTAATTGACTTTGAAGTTGTAGTACCCAAACAAGAAGAAAGAATAGACGAATTAGCTTTTGATTTACCTATAAAAGAGGTGTTTAAATCTCCTGAAAAGGAAATTAAAAATGATTTGGATGAAGCCAAACAAATAGATGTTATAGATACAGAAATTGTGTCTAAAAACAAAGTGTATAGTTTGGAGGATTATATGGAAATGGAAAGTAATTTAGAAAAGGCAAAACCGGTATTAAAAAAGAAACCAGCATCTAAAACAGTTGCTCCTGAATTGGATTTTACCACTAAAACGGTTTCCAAAAAAGAACCGGAAATTATAGATGATAAAACAGAGATTTCTCCGTTAAATTTAACTATCGAAGAATTGCGTTCTAGAGCAGAAATAAGAAAAGCTCAAATGAATAAGCATAATCATAAGTTTAAAAATTCTCATCGTAAAAATATTGAAGAACTCGAAAAACAACCTGCATATAAACGTAATAATGTGGAGCTAGACGATATGGATGTAAATAGCGTTAAAAAATCCAGAACAACTATTAATTTAGATGGTGATGATGTGACTTTACGATCTAATAATTCATTTTTACACGATAATGTTGATTAGTTTGTGGGTAGTGTGCAGTGTGCAGTTAACAGTATGCAGTGAACAGTTTGTAGTTAACTGTAATCAGTTTAATAGTGTGATTTTGTCTAACTCATTTTTAGTTGTTTGTTTTATTTGTAAATATTTCTCATCGTAATTTTGGTCGCTTCATTTTATAAACATTGTGTTCTAAAAAAAAGATGTAAATCTTGGCAAGTTTTTTGTTTTGTAACATAATAATTATATATTTGAAATGTTAAAAATCCCCTTTTTAAAATTATTATCATGATGCAGTTAAAAAGGGTATTTTTTGTTTTGTTTTTAGGTTTTCAGTTGGTTTTGTTTTCTCAAAACGCAATGTATAAACCACAATTTAAAAAGATAAAAAAACAAATTAAAAAGAAAAAATCAAAGTTTTATTATCCGAATCTTGTAAAAAAATATTCTAGAGGTTTGCCAATGTCATTAGCCGAAAAACAATATTTTTATTACGGATATGCTTTTTTAAAATCTTATACTCCATACCAATTATATAAATATAATCAGAAGATAAATGGTATTATTATGAGTAAGGATTATTCTCAAAATAATCTTCAAAAATTATTAAATTACATCAATTTAGAACTGGCAATTCATCCTTTTGATATAAGGTTGTTAAAAATTAAAAAATTTGTTTATAAACGTTTGCACGATTTACAAAATTTAAAAATAGTGCAGCAACAAATTGAGGTTATTAAAGACGCTATATTAAATTCCGGTAACGGTTTGACTGCACCAACTGCTTATGTGGTAGTTTTTGAAAATAATCAATATGATGTATTAGAATTTTTAGGTTTAAAAAAGAAAGAAAAAAAATATCTTAATAAAAATACAGAAGTTATTGAAGTGAACGAAAATTCTAAAAAAATCAAAAAAATTTATTTTAATGTTGGTTTATTAACAGGACGATTAAATACAAAGAAAAAATAATCCTTTGGTTATTGTTTTTTAAATTATCTTTGTAATATAAAATAGATAAGATAATGAGCTTACAACAAAAAGTAATGTCGCAATTAAAAGAGGCGATGAAAGCAAAAGATAAAGTAGCGTTAGAATCGTTACGTGCCATAAAATCCGCTTTATTATTAGCACAAACAAGTGGTGATAAAAAAGAATTAACTGAAGAAGACGAAATTAAACTCGTTCAAAAATTAGTAAAGCAACGTAAAGAAAGTGCCGAATTATACACCAAACAAGGTAGAGAAGACTTGGCAGAGCCGGAATTAGCTCAAGCAAAAGTTTTGTCGCAATTTTTACCCGAACAATTATCTGAAGAAGAATTAAAAAAGGTAATAAGTGAAATTATTACAAAAGTAGGAGCTTCTTCGATGAAAGATATGGGTAAAGTAATGGGTTTGGCATCAAAAAAATTAGCAGGTAAAGCAGATGGAAAAGCAATTTCCGGCGTTGTAAAACAATTATTAGGGTAATTTTAAATAATTTAATAAAGGTTTTTATGTTATTATGTATTTTAAAAAATCATTTAAACTTATCATAAATGAAACATAAAAACCTCTCTTTACGTATTCGTATTTTTTTGTCAATGTTGGTATTGGTGATAATTGCTTCAGTTTTTATCATTATTTTGGCAAATTATCAATACAAAGAACAGGCAATTGAATATCATAAAAAAAGGTTGCAACGTAAAGAGAGAACAATTAAAGAGATTATAGTAAATGAGTTAGATCGCACTACTTATCCCGTTACAACCAAAGATTTACCTAGAATATTTAGAGATCAAATTTATAAAATCCGCGATATTAATCGTTTGGATTTAAATATTTACGATTTAAAAGGAAATTTGTTAATTAGTTCTTTTCCTTCCTTTTCAAAAGATACAACCAATTATAATTTACCAAAAAAGGTATTGGATGAGGTTGCTAAAAATCCGGATCACCGTTTTTTGGAAAACAAAGATATAAACGGTAAAAAAGTACAAGCATCTTATACCTATATTACGGATTCTAAATTTAAACCAATTGGTATTTTAGGATTACCGTATTTACAAGATAATACCGAACAGAATAGAGAGTTAGACGAGTTTCTATTTAGGTTATTAATAGCAAACGGATTAATTATTTTGTTGGGAGCGATGATTGCTTTTTGGTCATCGAATTATATTACAAAATCTTTAAAAAAAATATCTGATAAATTGCAAAAAACAGTTTTAGGAAATAAAAATTCCAAAATTGAAATCAAAGGAACAAGCTCTGAAATCGAAACTTTGGTAAATGCTTACAACAGAATGGTAGATGAATTGGAAGAAAGTGTAAAGAAATTAGCTAAAAGTGAACGTGAAGAGGCTTGGCGAGAGATGGCAAAACAAGTAGCACACGAAATTAAAAATCCGCTAACGCCAATGCGTTTAACAGTTCAAAGTTTTCAACGAAAGTTTGATCCAAAAGATTCTAATAGTAAAGAAAAATTAAAAGAATTTAGCGAAATTTTAATCGATCAGATAGATACATTAACTTCTATTGCTTCTGCGTTTTCTAACTTCGCCAAAATGCCGGCACAGAATAAAGAAACTTTAAATGTAGTGGAAGTTGTTAAAAATGCAACCGATATTTTTGCTAAAAATTATATCGAATTTCAAGCCGATAAAGAAGAAATTATTGCAAAATTAGATAAAACTCAACTAATTCGTATTGTTACTAATTTAATTAAGAATGCTATACAGGCAATGGAAGATCAAAAAAATCCGAAAATTCTTGTTTCTGTTTCTGAAAAAAATAATAAAGTTATTATTAAAGTTTCCGATAATGGTAAAGGCATTAAAACGGAATATAAAGATCAAGTTTTTGAACCTAAATTTACTACCAAATCTAGCGGTATGGGTTTAGGGTTACCAATGATTAAAAATATTATCAGTGCTTATAAAGGTACGATTAGCTTTCAATCGGAAGCAGGAAAAGGAACTACTTTTGTAGTGGAATTGCCAAAAGATTAAATTCTTTACAGATTTAAGGATAAATTACAACTCCTTTAATTCATCACTTACTACCCATCCTGTTTGTCCGTCGGCAATTTTAATTTTTTTCCAATTGTCTTTTGATTTTAGTACTTTTACTTTTGTTCCTTCGTGCAAATCAAATACTTTTTTTGCCGATAACATCGGAGCATTTTTCACTCCTGTTTCCGGCACATAAACAATAGCATATTTGTTGTTTTTCTCAATTTTATATGTTTGAAAAGCAAACCAAACGGATAAAAGCGTAAAGACAGCACTTAAAATACTGGTAATAAAAAGAATCCTTTTAGTTGCAGTTTCGTTTGAAAAATGATAACGTAAAAATAAAAGTGCAAAAATAAAGATAAAAGCTACAGCTAAATATGCCCAAGTATTGTAGTGTAATTTTTGTATGGTATTTGCCGCTAATTTTTGCCAAATGGTTTTAGGCATTGGTTCAATATTATCTAAAGTCATTTGTTTTGCTTGATCTAAATTTATTTTAATGGCTTTGTCATTTGGCTTTAATTTTAATGCTTTTTCAAAATAATAAATACTTGGTGCTACTTTATTTGTTTTGTAATAAGCGTTTCCTAAATTATAATATAATTCCGGTGATATTTGCTTGGTTTTAGTTGCTTGTAAATATTTTTCAATTGCTTGGTTGTATTTTTCTTCTTTGTATAATTTATTCCCTTCAACAAACAATTGATTAGCGTTTTGTGCAAAAAACGGAATTATTTGTAAAAAAAATAACAGTGTTATAGTATATTTTGTCTTCATTTTGATAATTTTTTTTATCCTGACTTTCCCAATAAGTAAGGAAAGGAATTTGTTTGTTTTTATAAAACTTTATCTAAATTTGTAATAACATCTGCAGCATTTTGATAATCTTTTTCCATTTGTAAGTTTGAGCTTGGAGCATATCTGGCAAATTCACAATCGTTTAATACTTTAATAAATTGTTTGATTAGATTATCATTTACATTTTTATCACGAAGTATATTTTCAATTTTATCTTTACTGATGTCAGATGTTTCTATATGTAATTTTGCTTTTAAAAAGTTGTGCAATGCTTTTTCTAGTGCTTCATAAAACGATTCTTTTTTACCTAATAATTTTTTAGCATTACTTAGGTATTTTTTTGCAAGTTTCGATGCTTTTCGTCTTTTGTTGCCAATAATATCATTTTCTCTTTCTCGCTTTTTATTTCCAAAATAAATCCCTAACGGAATGGATATCAAAGGTAATAACAGTAAAATATAGAATAAATCGGATTTAAAAAAGTCTTTTTTCGCTTTCGCGGAAGTAAATGTTGTTTTGGTTTTAATTGATTGAAATTCAGTATATTTTATTTTTTCTGAAGGCGTTATGGTTGTATCCATTGTTGCTCCGTTTGGTACGTTTAGTATTATTGGTTCACTGTTAATCGTGTAATATTGCTCATCTTTTGGGTTAAAATAACTAAAAGAAAGAGACGGAATTTTAAATTTTCCTTTAAATTGAGGAACTATTGTATAGGTATCTGCAATTGTTCCTTTTAATCCTTGGGTAGTAGTACGAATGTTTTCTTGGTGTTCCGGTTGGTATAATTCGATTCCTTTTGGAGTATCAATTTTAGGTAATTCGATTAATTTTAGGTTTCCTGTTCCGCCTACTTTAACAGTTACTTGTGCTGATTCATTAGCATTTAAAGTAGTTTTATTACTTTTTACACGAAATGAAAAATCACCAACTGCTCCGTTAAAATTAGAGGGTTTTCCTACTTCCGGTAACGGTTTAACTCGAATTGTTTTTCTTCCTCCTTTAAGGGTAAGACTTATATTTCTGCGTAATCGATTACCGAAAAAGTCAACTTTGTTAAGATAGACAACGCCTTCAACATCAATTTCCATTGGCGAAATCGTTAAATTTCCGGCACGTTGCGGAATTAAAACATCTTTACGAATGACATAATAAGACATTGGTTTTCCGTTGTATGTTCCTTTTTTTTCGGTTAAATTTTTTATTTCAATATTTTGATTCCAAAATCCATCAAAAGTAGGTGGTTTTGATTGTATTTCATTGGTAATATAGCCATTGTTCATATCAACATATAATTTATATACTACCAAAATACTTTCTCCTACGTATGGAGTATCTTTTGAAACTTCTACTACTAAGTGGATATTGTCTTTAGCCAATCCGGAAACATCATTTGGATCATTTGGCTTTGCTACGGCTTTGGTTACTGTAATTTTTAATGGATTGCTTTTTATGACTTTACCTTTGTAAGTTATTGTTGCCGGAGCGATAGTAAATTTACCTTTTTCTCTAGGTTGCAAGGTGTAAGTAAGTGTTTGTTCATACGAAGTTTTACCATTAATCATCGAAAAATTTGAACTAGTAAACGGACCTGCTATCACCTTAAATTGATTAAAATTTGGTGGCGTAAAATTATCAGCTCCTTGTTTATCTATGGTATAAGTTACTTTTAAACGTTCGTTTGCACCTAATTTTGTTTTACTGGCCTTTGCTGTGAAATTTATTTGTGCATAGCTTGTTTTCAACAGTATCACAAATAATAATAATATGTAATTTTTTCTTTTCATTTTTAGATATTAACCTTCCTATGAGAAGGAACTTATTTGTCGTTTAATTAAAATTTCAACATTCAACATTCAACATTCAACATTTCCTCTTACCAATCTTTATCTTGTTTTACCTTTCTACCACGTTCTTTTCTCGCATTCATTTTCTTTTGCGTTTTGTTTTCGGCATTATTCATTGCTTGTAAAAGTTGTTTTACTTGTTGCGGACTTAACTTACTTGGTTGAGGTTTTGGTTGCCCTTGTTTGTCTTTGTCCTTTGGTTTACCGTTTTTATCTTGGTCTTTGTTATCTTTATTTTTGTCTTTGTTCTTATCTCCTTTGTCTTTTTTATCCTTGTCTTTATCGCCTTTATCTTTATTTTTGTCTTTGTCTCCTTTGTCCTTTTTATCTTTATCTTTGTTTTTATCTTTGTTTTTATCTTTGTTTTTGTCTTTGTTTTTCTTCTTATCTTTATTTTTTTGTTGTTGTTTTTTCAAAAGTTTTTGAGCAACGGCAAGGTTGTATCTTGTTTCATCATCTTTTGGATTGTTTCGCAAAGAATTTTTATACGCTTCTACCGCTTGTGCATATTTTTTGTTTTTCATAGCAATATTACCTAAATTATGAAAAGCATCTGCTTTTATATAATTATCTTCGGTTAATTTTGTTGCTTCAACATATAATTTTGTTGCCTCTTTGATTTTATTTTGTTGGTATAAAGCATCACCTAAATTGTATTTTGCTTTTGCATAATCCGGATTTAATTTAAGTGCTTGTTGGTATTTTTCTGATGCTTTGGCATACTCGCCTTTGTCATATAATTTATTTCCGTTATTAAGAAGGAATTTACTTTTAGTTTGCAGCTCTTCTTTGCTCTTTGGTTTTTGTTCTAATTCACTGTTTTCTTGCTGTGCATATACGGCAAGATTTAAAAAAAGAACCAATATATAGATTATTTTTTTCATTTTATTTTTCTTTTTTTTCGTTGAACAGATTAAGTTTTTCAATCCATTTTGTTTTTCTGTTAAACATTAAAGTATCAAAAAGTAAAAACAGTATTCCGAAACCGATAAACCATTGAAATTGCGATTTAAAATCGGAAAAACTTTTGGTTTCAAATTCTTTTTTGTCGGCATTTTTTAAGATTTCTGTAATATAGTTTACTACTTTTTGTGTATTGTTTCCTAATAAATATTTTCCATTTCCTTCTTCTGCTATTTTTTTAAGAATTTCATCGTGTAATTTGGTAATAACCATTTCACCTTTACGGTCTTTTTTATAAGCTGCAATTTGCCCTCTTATTTTTATTGGTATTGGTGCTCCTTTTTTTGTACCGATACCTACGGTAAAAAGTTTGATGCCTTGTTGTGCGATTTCTTTTGCGATGGTAGGGTCGGTATTGTTGTGGTCTTCACCATCAGACAATAAAATGAGGTATTTATTTGTTTGTTCTTCATCATCAAAATAGGTAGCTGCTAATTCTAATGCTTGATTTATGGCAGTTCCTTGACTGGAGACCATATCAGGACTTGCATTTTGAAGAAACATCTTTGCAGCAGCTTGATCTGTAGTTATTGGTAATAACGGATATGCACTACCTGCATAAATAATGATACCTACACGATCACTGCCTAAATTATTAATTATTTTGGTAACGATTTGTTTTGCTTTTTCCAATCGGTTTGGTGCAATATCTTCGGCTAGCATACTTTTTGAAACGTCTATAGCAAAGACAATATCGACACCTTCACTTTTAACAGTTTCTAGTTTTGTTCCCATTTTCGGATTTACTAAAGAAATTATTAAAAAAGATAAAGATAAAGCCACCATTATAATTTTTAATATTGGTTTAAATTTTGATTTTTCCGGACTTAGTTTGTCTAGTAAATCTAAATCTGCAAATTCTTTTTGTTTTTTATTTTTCCATATTTGTACCACTGCAAAGCCTAGTAAAAGCAAAGCAACTGCAATGAAATATATAAAATATGTTTTATCTTCTAATTGATACATTTTTTCTCTTTTTAATCATTAATCATTTCCTTTTCTATACAAAACTGCGGTAAACGGTAAATCGTAACAGCATTTCAAATAAAATTAAGATTCCTGCCAAGAGAACAAAAAACCGGTATTTTTCATCGTAATTGGTATATTTAAATTCTTCTATTTTTGTTTTTTCCAATTTGTTTATCTCGTCATAAATGGCTCTTAATGAGCGATTACTTGTGGCTCTAAAATATTTTCCGCCGGTTTCTTTAGCGATATATTTTAAAAGTTTTTCATCAATTTCTACCGGAACATTTCTGTATATTAGTTGGCCTCTTAAATCTTTTGCAACCGGCATTGGAGCATTTCCATTGGTACCTAATCCAATAGTATAAACTTTAATACCTAGAGATTTGGCTAAATCCGTTGCAGTTTTAGGGTCAATAGAGCCACTGTTATTTACACCATCGGTTAGTAAAATGATAACTTTACTTTTTGCTTTGCTATCTTTTAGTCGGTTTACAGCAGAGCCTAAACCCATACCTATTGCTGTTCCGCCATCTAATAATCCCCATTTTAATCTGTTTATAGTGCTTTTTACAATTCGTTTATCACTTGTAATTGGTGTTTGTGTAAAACTTTCTCCTGCATAAACGACTATGCCTATACGATCATTAGGTCTTT
>JALSLI010000011.1 GCA_026988395.1 Flavobacteriaceae bacterium
AAAAAAGGTAAATACAAAGATTAAAATTCCTAAAAAATAAGAGAAATAAATAACCATTTTATCGATTAATGATCCATAAAAACGTTTTGGAAACAACAACAAATACAAAGCAAAAGGTACAGCAAAAAAGGAAATTACGCCCAAATCAAAGAAAAACCCGGTAATAAAAACACGAATTAAATGTAGGATGTTAAAATCAATTTCTGAAAAAGACCAAAAAAAGAAAATTAGGCGTATTACTAATGAAATGGATAAAAAGGTAAGTACGTATGTTTTTAATAGTGAAAATCTTTTTGGGAATAAAGTGTTCATAAAAGTTGTTTTTAATTCTCTTTTGTATGTAATAACTTAGTTAATTTCATAGAAATATCTAAAAAAATCATTTTGGCATTTCCGTTTCGTTCTACGTGATAAATAGCATCATTTATGGTGTTATTTATTTCAATAATATTTTTACCATGCACGTAAGGAGCAAATTTTTTTAAATCAAAATTAGGTGTTTCTGTTTCTAAATAAACCAGTTTTTCGGCTTTGTAATTTAACAATAATGCTTGTCTAAAAAACTGTAAGCAGTACTGCAAAAATTGTTTTTGTGTTTCTCTGCCGGAGCTTGCAATTTCATTACTCCAATCAATTAAATTTTCTATCACGGCAGGGTTTGTTGCTAAAAAAGCCGAACGTATCCAAGTGATAAACCATTTTTCAAAAGTACTTTCTTTTCCGCTTTTTGCGAGTATCGATAAGGCTTTATTATAATTTCCGTTTGCTTGATGAGCAATTTTTAGAGCCTCTTTTTCACTAATTTCTTTTTCTTTTACCAGTGTTTTTACTAAATTTTCTTCCGATATTTTTGGTAAATACAACGCTTGACATCTTGATCTAATCGTTTTTATAATTTTATCTTCGTCCTCGGCAATTAAAATAAATATGGTATTTTCCGGAGGTTCTTCAATTAATTTTAATAATTGGTTTGCAGCCGAATTGTGTAATTTTTCCGCCATCCAAATCAGCATAATTTTATAGCCTCCTTCATAAGATTTAACGCTTAATTTTTTGGCAATATTATCGGCTTCAGCCTTATTTATTAGTCCTTGTTTATTTTCAACACCTAAATATTGCATCCAATCAAACAGACTAAAATACGGACTTATAGCAATTATTTCTCGCCATTTATCTAAGAATAAATCACTTACCGGATTTTTTTTAACGAAATCAGTTGTGGTAATAGGAAATGAAAAATGCAAATCAGGATGTGCTAATTTATCACATTTTAAATGACAGGCATCCGGATTTTTACTCGATTGACATAAAATTTGTTGGGCATAAGCAATCGCTAGCGGTAATGCACCCGAACCTTCATCTCCTACAAATAATTGAGCATGTGGTATTTTACCGGAAACAATCGTTTTATCAAGATAATTTTTAATGGATTCTAATCCGATGATTTGATCGTATTGCATATTGCAAAAATACGTAGATTAAATGAAATAAAAATAAATTAATTTTTACTTCTTTAAATGCAAGAAATCCTATTTTACCAAATAAAAAAAATAGCGTACATTTACAGATTAAAATAAACCAAAAAACAATCAAAGAGCAACAAAAAATGGAATAAAGAAAAGAGTTGCTTGACACTTTGATTTCTAAATACATACGATAAAAATAATGAGTTGTTCAACTTGTACTACAGATAAAACAGGCATTCCAAAGGGATGCAAAAGTAACGGAACATGTGCTTCCGGAGGTTGCGATAAGCTATCGGTTTACGATTGGCTTGGAAATATGTCTTTGCCTTGTGGCGAAAAAAAATTCCAAATTATGGAAGTCCGTTTCAAAAACGGCAGAAAAGATTTTTATAAAAACGAAAAGGACTTATCCCTTTGTATGGGCGATGTTGTTGCTGTTTCAGCAAAATCAGGTCACGATATAGGAGTGGTTTCTTTAACAGGCGAATTGGTAAAAATTCAAATGAAAAAGAAAAAAGTTTCGGTTGATAAACAGGATACCCAAGTCATTTACCGAAAAGCATCACAAAGAGATATCGAAATCTGGCAAGCTTCTCGTGAAAAAGAACCTGATGTGCAACGAAAATCACGTTTGATTATTTCCCGTTTGGGGTTAAAAATGAAATTAAGTGATGTAGAATTTCAAGGCGACGGAAAAAAAGCAACTTTTTACTATACTGCCGATGAACGTGTGGATTTTAGATTGTTAATTCGCGAACTCGCTTCAACTTTTAATATTCGTATCGAGATGAAACAAGTTGGTTTACGACAAGAAGCAGCTCGCCTTGGCGGAATTGGCTCTTGTGGTCGAGAACTGTGTTGTTCTACTTGGTTAACCGATTTTAGAAGTGTGAAAACCGAAGCAGCAAGATACCAGCAATTATCTTTAAATCCATTAAAATTATCCGGACAATGCGGGAAATTAAAATGCTGTTTAAATTACGAACTCGATTCATATTTAGACGCTTTAAAACAATTCCCTAATACCAGAACGTATCTAAAAACCAAAAAAGGAATTGCTGTTTACCAAAAAATGGATATTTTTAGTGGTTTAATGTGGTACACATACAAAGACAATCCTTTGCATTGGCACAAGCTTACAGCAGAACAGGTAAATGAAATTATCGCCTTAAATAAAGAAGATAAATATCCTGAAAGTATCGAAGAATATGCTGATGAATTAATTATCGAAACACCACAAACTGATATTTATAAAGATGTTGTTGGGCAAGATAGTTTAACCAGATTTGATAGACCAAAACGAAGCAAACGTAAAAATAACCGTAACCGAAATAAAAACCGTAACCGGAAAACAGAGACAAATAATAAGGCAAAAACATCTAATTCGAAAAATAATTCAAAGAAAAATACGAATAACCAATCAAAAAACGTTTCTGAAAGTACAAACACCAATGCTAACAAGCCAAAACCGAGAGGAAGAAATAATAGAAACCGAAATAACAAACGAAGAAAACCAAATGATAATCAACAAAATGATAAAAAATAGCTTACTTTTATTTTTAAGTCTGTTTTTGTTTTCTTGCAGTCAAAACACGGTTTTTTCTGAATATAAAGACATAAACCAAGCAAAATGGCATAAAGATTCTTTGGTTACGTTCAGTTTTAATGCAAAAGATACGATTTCAAAAAACAATATTTACATTAATTTACGAAATAATAAAGATTATGAATTTAGTAATATTTATTTAATTGTAGGAATCACTTTTCCTAATCAACACCAGATAAAAGATACTTTACAATATCAAATGACCGATGAAAAAGGGGTGTTTTTAGGAAACGGATTTACCGATATAAAAGAAAACAAATTAGAATATAAAAGCAATATCACGTTTCCGCAACAAGGAAATTACATCTTTTCTGTAGAGCAAGCAATGCGTAAATTAGGTAAAGTACAAGCAGATGATTACCTAAACGGAATAACAGATGTAGGTATTGAAATTGAAAAAATAAAAGAATAATGAGTAAAAAAAAACCAACTGATAATTTTAGCAAATACAATAAAATCCTTTGGAAAATATATTTTGGAGGTGTAATATTGTTTATCTTAATTTTCTTACTGGCAAGTTTCGGACTTTTCGGAAAATTGCCGAGTTTTGAACAATTGGAAAATCCTAAAAACGATTTGGCAACGCAGATAATTTCGGAGGACGGAGAAACCATCGGGAAAATATTTCGTCAGAATCGAACACCAATTAAATTTAAAGACTTGCCTCAAAATTTAGTCGATGCTTTAATTGCTACCGAAGATGCTCGTTTTTACGATCATTCCGGAATTGATTTTCGTGGTACAACACGAGCGGTTGCTTATATGGGTACCAAAGGAGGAGCAAGTACCATCACACAACAATTATCCAAATTACTTTTTACCAAAGGTTCTAAATCGTTACCTGAGCGTTTAATACAAAAAATAAAAGAGTGGATTATTGCTGTTCGTTTGGAAAAACAATATACCAAAGAAGAAATTATAGCAATGTATTTAAACAAATACGATTTCTTAAATCAAGCGGTAGGTATCCGTTCTGCAAGTAGAATTTATTTCGGAAAAGAACCAAAAGAGCTTACACAAGAAGAATCTGCAATGTTAGTAGGTATGCTTAAAAACTCCTCTCTATTTAATCCTTTAAGTCGTGAAGCATTAGTAAAAAAGAGAAGAAATGTTGTTTTAAAGCAAATGGAAAAATATAAATTCATTAGTACAAAACGAAAGGATTCGCTTCAAAAATTAGATCTCGGTTTAGATGTACATCGTGAAGATACTAATGACGGAATTGCTACCTATTTTAGAGAATATGTTCGTAAATTTATGAAAAAGTGGTTAAAAACACATAAAAAACCGGATGGATCGGATTATAATATGTACACAGATGGTCTAAAAATTTACACATCTATAGATTCACGAATGCAAAAATATGCTGAGGAAGCCATGGAAGAACACATGGCAAACTTGCAAAATGAATTTGATAAATGGCAAGATTCTCGTAAAAAGAATGCATGGTCTAAAAAGTTTATTCCATATGCTAATGTAAAAGGATTTACTGTTGCAGATGTTAAAAAACAACTTAAAAAAGCCATGCACCAAACCGAACGATGGCGTAAAGCAAAAAAACAAGGTTTAAGCGAAAAGGAAATTGAAAAAACATTCTATAAAAAACGTAAAATGCGAGTATTCTCTTGGAAAGGAGATAAAGATACGATTATGACGCCTTACGATTCGATTAAATATTACAAACAATTTTTACATGCTGGAATTATGTCGGTTGAACCACAAACAGGTCATATAAAATCTTGGGTTGGCGGTATCAATCACAAACATTTTAAATACGATGCTGTAAAGCAACAAGTACGTCAAGTAGGCTCTACTTTTAAACCTTTCGTTTATGCAACGGCAATTAATCAGTTAAAATTATCTCCTTGCAAAAAATTTCCAAATACACGATATACGATTCCAAAGGAAAAATATGGTATGCCCGAAGATTGGTCGCCAAAAAATGCAGGTGATAAATACGAAGGAGAAGTTACTCTAAAAGAAGGTTTGGCAAGATCTTTAAACGTGATTTCGGCAAGATTGGTTGATATGGCAGGACCAAATAACGTGGTGAAATTAGCCAAAAAAATGGGAATTAAAAATAAGTTAGACACCAATCCTTCTATTGCCCTTGGTGCGGTAGATTTATCGCTTTATGAAATGATTGGTGCATTAAGTACTTTTGCCAATAAAGGAATGCACATCGAACCTATCGCTATTTTACGTATCGAAGATAAAAACGGAGCTGAATTAGACAGTTTTAATCCTAAAAGAAATGAAGTTGTAAATCCCGAAGTTGCCTATACAATGATTAATTTAATGGAAGGTGTTACAAAATACGGTTCCGGAGCACGCCTGCGTTCCAAACGAAAACATCCGGTTAAAGCCGTTACTGGAAGTCCTTACGGCTTTACAAATCCTATTGCCGGAAAAACAGGTACAACACAAAACCAATCTGATGGCTGGTTTATGGGAATTGTACCAAATCTTGCAACAGGCGTTTGGGTAGGAGCCGAAGATCGAGCAGTTCATTTTCCGGATATAACCAGAGGTCAAGGTGCAACAATGGCTTTGCCTATTTGGGCAATATACTACAAAAAAATGTATGCCGATAAAACGTTAAATCTTAGTAATAAAGAATTCTCTAAACCGGCACATATGAGTATTGAACTTAATTGTGATGATGAAAACAGTAAAGACGACAATCAAAAATCAACCGTACCGGAAGATGATTTTGATAGCTGATTTTTGTAAATTTTAAATTCAAGAATAAATTTTTGCAAAAAACCAACCAAAAAAATGCAACACAAAGATATAATCTGGACACCAACCGAAAGCGATATAAAAAAAACGAATATTTACCAAACAATGCAAGATTTGCAGTTAGATGAATATCGTGATTTTTATAAGTGGTCTATTGAAAATAGAGAAGAATTTTGGAACAAAAGCATTGAAAAAATAGGTATTCCGTTTAAAAAAAAATATACTTCCATTATCGATTTGACAAATGGAGTAAAACAACCAAAATGGTTGCCAAATGCCAAATTAAATATTGTAGATGCCTGCTTTCAAAATGATGATGATGCCATTGCTGTTATTTTTCAAGAAGAAGGTGGAGAATTACAAAAAGTGACCCAAAAAGAATTGGAAAACTTGGTAAACAGAATAGCAAATAGTTTGCTTGCACAAGGTTTACAAAAAGGCGATTTTATTGCTATTGATATGCCAATGACACTCCAAGCTGTAGCCATTTATTTAGCCGGAATAAAAGCCGGAATTTCGGTAGCAACCGTTGCCGATAGTTTTACACCAAACGAAATAGAAGTCCGTTTAAAAATAACCAAACCCAAGATTGTCTTCACTCAAGACGTAATGCTTAGAGCAGGCAAAAAACTTCCGTTATACCAAAAAGTTTTAGATGCCAAAGCAAATAAAATAGTGGTTATTCCTGCCTTAACGGAATTGTCCGTCGAATTGAGAAAACAAGACTTACTTTGGGAAGATTTTTTAGTAGAAAACACCAATTTTACTTCGGTAAAACAAAATCCGGAAGATACGATAACAGTGCTTTTTTCATCAGGAACCACCGGTGAGCCAAAAGCAATTCCGTGGAATCACACCACACCAATTAAAGCAGCAGTCGATGGTTTTTATCATCATGATATTCATCCAAATGAAGTTGTTGCTTGGCCTACAAATTTAGGATGGATGATGGGACCCTGGCTCGTTTTTACCACATTAATAAACAAAGCAACCGTTGCCTTGTTTTACGGAGCTCCTATAGGTAAAGAATTTGGCGAATTTGTAAGCAAAGCAAAAATTAATATGCTTGGTTTGGTGCCAAGTATCGTTAAACATTGGAAAAACACCAAATGCATGGAAGGTCTAGACTGGAATGTAATAAAATGTTTTAGCTCAACCGGAGAGGCTTCCAATCCTTCGGAGTATAAATACCTTTCGCAATTAGCCAATAATAAACCAATTATTGAGTATTGTGGTGGTACTGAAATTGGTGGAGGTTACGTAACTTCTACCTTAGTGCAGCCAAATATTACAAGTGTATTTTCTACCCAAGCATTAGGCACTGAGTTTGTGCTTTTAGATGAAAACTACCAACCAACAGATAAAGGCGAATTATTCTTAGTACCACCTATTTTAGGTTTATCCAACACGTTGTTAAATCGCGATCATGATGAGGTGTATTTTAAAGATACTCCAACGTTAAACGGTAAAATTTTACGTCGTCACGGCGACCGTTTAGAGCATTTAGGAAACGGATATTACAAAGCACAAGGTCGTGTAGATGACGCGATGAACCTTGGTGGAATTAAGGTCAGTTCTTTACAAATTGAAGCGGTAATTAACGACTTAAATTTTGTAAAAGAAGCAGCGGCGATTGCTGTTTCTCCTAAGGATGGAGGACCTAGTATTTTAGTGGTTTATTATGTAGAAAACAATCAGGATGGCAACGAAAAAGAGCGATTTGATTTAGTAAAAAATGCCATTCGCAAAAAATTAAATCCGTTATTTAAACTAAGTGATTTAGTAAAGACCGATAAATTACCAAGAACGGCTTCAGGAAAAGTAATGCGTAAAAACCTGCGAAAAGAATATGAAGATAATCTCGTATAATGTAAACGGTATTCGTGCCGCAATTAGAAAAGGATTTATCGATTGGTTGCAAGTAACAAATCCTGATGTGATTTGCTTACAAGAAATAAAAGCCAATAAAGAACAATTGGATGTAACCTTATTTGAAAACGCAGGATATAAATACCATTATTGGTTTTCGGCTCAAAAAAAGGGCTATTCAGGTGTTGCTATTTTGTCTAAAATAAAACCAAACCAAGTAATTTATGGTGCCGATTTTGATTTGGCAAGCTCAGAAGGCAGGATTCTTCAAGTGGATTTTGATGACGTTTCTGTTGTAAGTTTGTATTTACCCTCAGGAACCAACGAATTGCGATTGGATTTAAAATTTAGATTTATGGATGATTTCTTCCGATACATCGATACTTTAAAAAAAGAAAAACCTAATTTGGTTGTCTGTGGCGATTACAACATTTGCCATCAAGAAATAGATATTCATAATCCAAAAGGGTTAAAAAATGTTTCCGGATTTCTGCCGGAAGAACGACAATGGATGACCGAATTTATTCAAAATGATTTTATCGATTCGTTTAGAGAATTAAATCCACAAAAAGTACAATATTCGTGGTGGAGTTACCGAGCAAATGCCCGAAACAACAATAAAGGTTGGCGTTTGGATTATTTAATGGCAACAAAATCATTAAAAAACCGTTTAAAAAGAGCATATATTTTACCTGAAGCGAAACACTCTGATCATTGTCCGGTTGTTTTAGAAATAGATTAACCGTTTTATAAAAGTAACTTGTAAATTTAAAATTGAAGTGTGTTAAATAAGTTTAAAAAAATATTTATAATGAAAAAAATCCTTTTATTAATAGCAATTGCCATTTTAACACAATCGTGTGTTTCTAAAAAACTTTATCAAGAATTAGAAACCAAATACAACAAACTAAAAAACAGAAACCAAGATTTAGTTGGTGAAAATGACGATTTGTTTGCAGCTAAAAAACATTTGGAAGATGAAAACACTAATTTAAAAAAGAGTGTGGACAGTTTAAAGAATGCCAAACAAAATTTGTTGGATGATGTTACGGCTCTTGCCGAAAGGAAAAAGCAGTTAGAAAAAGATTTTGCCGAATTATCACAAAGTACCAATACACAATTAGATGCTAAGGCAAAGGAAATTTTACAATTGTCACAAGCTTTAAATGAAAAGGAAAATGCTCTAATAGCAGAGAAAGCAAGATTAGAGAAATTACAACAAGATTTAACCGAACGTTCACAAAGAATTGAACAATTAGAACAGTTAATTGCCGGTAAAGAAGCAGCTATGCAAGAATTAAAAAATGCTGTATCCAATGCTTTGGCAAATTTTGAAGGAAACGGTCTTACGGTAGAACGTAAAAATGGAAAAGTATATGTTTCTATGGAAAATAAATTACTTTTTAACTCCGGAAGTTGGTCTGTTGGTAATCAAGGAAAAACAGCTGTTACACAACTGGCAAATGTGTTAAAGAAAAATCCGGATATCGAAGTTTTAATCGAAGGTCATACCGATAATGTGCCATATCAAAGCAACGGAGCAATAAAAGATAATTGGGATTTATCTACCAAAAGAGCAACTGCAATTGTGCATATTTTAACCAATAAAGGTGTAAGTCCTAAACGAGTAACTGCAGCAGGAAGAGGTGAGTTTTTCCCGGTAGCTTCTAATGCTACAAAAGAAGGAAGAGCAAAAAACAGAAGAATAGAAATTATTTTGGCTCCTAATTTAGATAAAATTAATGCTTTGTTGCAACAGTAATTTCTTTTACTGTCTCAGCAAGTGATACCAAGACAAAATTAATTTTCTTCTTTTTCGTAAAAGGAATGCTTTTTGTTATCTTTGAAAGGATTAAATTAGCATTCTATGAAAAAAATCATCATTCTATCTGTTTTTACCCTTTTTTCTTCTTTACTCTTTTCGCAAAATGAATATGATAAATTATGGGAAAAAGTATCCGAATACGAGAAAAAAGGATTGCCTAAATCCGCTTTATCGCAAGTAGAAAAAATTTACCATTTAGCAAAAAAACAAAATAATGCCGGGCAATTGGTAAAGAGTATTTTATTTAAATCTAAATATGCATTAACATTAAAAGAAGATGCTCAATTAAAAATTGTAGAAGATTTAAAAAAGGAAATCAGTACTGCAAAAATACCTGCAAAAAATATGCTCAAAAGTATTTTAGCAGATTTATATTGGCAATATTTTAATCAAAACAGATGGAAATTTTACAATAGAACGCACACGGCAAAAAAAATAGATACAACCGATTTTAGGACTTGGGATTTACAAACTATTTTTAGTGAAATAAGTACACATCATCAAAAAGCATTACATAATGCGTTGGAATTACAACAAACACCAATAAAAGTTTTTAATCCCATTTTGTTAAAACTAGAGGATTCGGAAAAATACAGACCAACGGTTTACGATTTTATTGCACACAATGCATTGGAGTTTTATAAAACAGGCGAAAGTAACTTACCACAACCCGAAATTAAATTTGAAATAACAGACCCAAAATATTTGGGTGATGTATCTACTTTTTTAAAAGCTGATTTTACTTCACAAGACAAAGCATCGCAAAAATTGCAAGCACTTAAATTATTTAAAGACTTAACCCTTTTTCATAAAAAAGATAAAGACAAATCCGCTTTAATTGCAGTAACTTTAGAGCGTTTGGATTTTGTAAAAAACAATGCACGATTTGATAATGCCAATCAAGTATATTTACAGACATTAAAAAAAATGCAAAAGCAATATCGCAAACTGCCTATTGCTACGCAAATTGATTTTAGAATAGCCGATTTCTATTCTAAACAAGCAGAAAAATACACAACTGAAAATCCGGTAAACCAATTTAAATTTCGTGATGCATTAGAGGTTTGTGAAATAGCGATTACACACTTTCCTAACAGTATTGGAGCTATTAAATGTAAAAATCTTAAAAACCGGATTTTAGCAAAGACCTACAACATCACTTCTGAAATTTTTATAGAAGAAAATAAAAAATCGTTTGCTAAGATTATCTATAAAAATGTACCTGAATTGCATTTTAGAATTTATAAAATCACCGATAATCAAGAAGTTAAACTAAAACAATTATACAATAAAAAGGAAACATTACAAAAAATAAAGAATTTACAATTTGTAACTTCATTCTCACAAAAATTAAAATCGGTTAGTGATTTTCAAAGTCACAGTACCGAAATTGTTTTGCCCGAATTAGCACACAATAGATACCTTATTTTGGCTTCTGATGATTCTAATTTTACAGATTTTAATTCCTTTTCATACAATTTTATTACGGTTACCAATATTGCCTACATCGAAACTCAAATTGAAAACGAATATCTCTTTCAATTTGTAGATCGTGAAACCGGAAGACCATTACCAAACTTAAAAGTACATATAGAAAACACACAAATTAATAGGTATAACAAAAAAATAAAAATGGATTTAAAAACCGATGAAAACGGATTTATAACCATTTCATCGCCAAATAATCACAGTTACGTGGTATTTGATGTTTTTCATAACGATAAAAAAACTACATTTAAGTATTTTAGTTTTAACAGACATTATGGTCATCACGATTTAAAATTACACAACAAAAACATCTTTTTGTTTACTGATAGAAGTATTTACCGCCCCGGACAAACGGTTTATTTTAAAGGAATTGCCGTTTATCAAGAAGAAAATAAATCGCATATTTTGGCAAATGAACGTTTAACGGTAACTTTAAAAGATGTAAATTATCAAACGGTAAAAGAACTCACTTTTGTAACTAATGAATTTGGTTCGTTTAGTGGCGAATTTATCCTTCCGGAAACGGGTTTAACCGGTAACTTTACCATTCAAGCAAGAGGCAAAAAAGACATTAACGGATCTGTAAACTTTTCGGTGGAAGAATATAAAAGACCTAAATTTTACGCAAAATTTCTTCCTGTAAAGAAAAATTTTAAACTCAACGATTCTGTTTCTGTAAAAGGACAAGCAATTGCTTATGCAGGCAGTAATATTACCGATGCCAAAGTGGTTTATCGCGTTACACGAATGGTGCAATATCCTAAGTGGTTTTATTGGTACAGACCTTCCGGAATTTCTTCGGAGGCACAAGAAATTACACACGGCGAAACGACCACAAACAACAAAGGAGAATTTGATATTTCATTTATTACAAAACCGGATTTAAGTGTAAAAAGAGAGCAAAATCCTATTTTTAATTATAAAATTACGGCTGATATAACCGATATTAACGGTGAAACACGCACGACATCTACTATTGTTAAAGTTGGTTATCACAGTATTGTACTTGCTATAAATAGCGATGAAAAGTTTGATAAAGACCTAAAAAATCAGCTATTTAAAGTTAAAACAACAAACCTTAACGGCGAAAAAATTTCGGTAACAGGAAATGTAAAAATTTATAAAGTAAAAGCTCCTAAAAACGCAAAACGAAAACGGCCTTGGTCTGCACCGGATTTTCCATTATTATCCAAAGAGGAATTTGAACAATTATTTCCACACGATTATTATAAAGAATTTATTCCTTTTGAATCCTTAGGAGAACGTGTTTTTGAAACGGTATTTAATTTCGCTAAAAGCGAAGAAATAAAACTGCCAAAATTAAAAAATTGGTTATCCGGTAAATATGTAATTATTGCTCAAACAAAAGACGGTAACCAAACGGTAATAGATAAGAAACTAATAACACTTTTTTCTGATAAGGATAAAAAAGTAGCTGATAATCAATTGTTTGTTGTGCAGACGGATAAAGAAAGGTATCAACCAAATGAAAATATTTATTTAAAAGTAGGTTCTGCATCCAAGGATATTTCGGTTGTAATTAAAGTGGAAAAAGACAAAAAAATTGTACAAACAGAAGTGGTACACTTGTCTAATGCGATTAAAAGTATCCAAATTCCGGTAACGAAAAAAGATTTGGGCGGATTTGTCATTCATTATAATTTTGTGAATTATAATAGTAATGAAAATGGCACTGTTTTTATTGATGTTCCGTATCCTAAAACCGATTTAGAGATTGAAACGATTACGTTTAGAGATAAATTACAACCAAATCAAGAACAGAGATGGTCATTTAAAATAAAAGGAAAAAATAAAGATAAAGTAGTTGCCGAAATGCTGGCAAGTATGTACGATGCAAGTTTGGATCAATTTAAAAAACACCAATGGCAATTTAATCCGATTTACCACAAATTTTACTATCCTGTTTTTAGAAATAGCAAAAGCAGTTTTGGTAAAATGACTTTTAGAAGTTACCAAAGTAATAAGAATTACATTTCTGTTCCTATACAACAATATGATCGTTTAAATTGGTTTGGATTTTATTTTGGAAATAGTTACCATAATATAAATTTTGCACTTGAAGATGAATTAGATGAGGTAACGTATGATGCTGTAATGATTAAGGCTCCTACACCAAGAAAATTAAGAAAAGCAAAAAAATTAGAAGGAAAAGAAATGGCACTTAGTGGTGCAACCTCCGGATTAAAAGTATCGGAAAGTAATATGGTTTCTGATAAAGCAACCTCAAAAGAAGAAAAAGTAACCGATAAAGAAACCGATTTTTCTGCTGTAAAAGTCCGTACCAATTTTAACGAAACTGCTTTTTTCTTTCCGCATTTACGAACTGATGAAAAAGGAAATGTCAGCTTTACTTTTACTACGCCGGAGAGTTTAACTAAATGGAAAATTCAGTTGTTGGCACATAATAAAGAATTGCATTCGGCTTTAAAAACATTGGAAGCCGTTACGCAAAAAGACTTGATGGTTTTACCAAATGCACCGCGATTTTTACGTCAAGGTGATACTTTGGTTTTTCAAACAAAAATCGCCAATATAAGCGATAAAGACCTTAACGGAACGGCACAACTGCAATTATTTGATGCGTTAACCGATAAAGAGATAACAGCAAAACTATTGCAAAACAGCGATAACAAGACAAATTTTAGTGTAAAAGTCAAAGAAAATACAGTAGTTTCTTATACGATTAATATTCCGTATAATGTGCAAGCTGTTCGTTATAAGATTGTTGCCAAAGCAGGCGATTTCTCGGATGGTGAACAAAATATTTTACCGGTTTTAACCAATAGAATGCTCGTTACCGAAACATTGTCAATGTGGATTCGTTCTAATGAAACCAAAACGTTTACTTTAGAAAAATTAAAAAATACGACTTCTAAAACTAGAATAAATCACAAGCTAACTCTTGAAATTACTTCAAATCCTGCTTGGTATGCCGTTCAGGCGTTGCCGTATTTAATGGAATATCCATACGAATGTTCCGAGCAGACTTTTTCTCGTTTTTATGCCAATAGTTTAGCAAGTCATATAGCAAATTCTAATCCTAAAATCCGGCAAGTTTTTAATCAATGGAAAAATAGTGATGCTTTGTTGAGTAATCTCGAAAAAAATCAAGAACTAAAATCGCTTATTATTCAAGAGACACCTTGGCTTAGAGATGCACAATCGGAAACCGAACAAAAAAAGCGAATTGCCTTGTTGTTTGATCTTAATAAAATGAGTAGAGAAAAGCAAAAAGCCATTAATAAATTGCAACAAATGCAAATGCAAAGCGGTGGATTTCCTTGGTTTAAAGGAAGTCGTTACGAAAATCGTTATATTACACAGCATATCGTTTCCGGTATTGGTCATTTGCAAAAATTAGGTGTGGTTTTAAACGATAAATCCATTCAAAAAGTAACCGATAAAGCCTTGGTATATTTGGATAATAAAATTTTAGATGATTATAATTCACTGTTAGAACAAGCAAATCGTTTGTATACAAATTCCGATAAAAAAGAACAAGATATTAAGGTGTTTTTGACTAAAAATCACACCTCTAATTTTCAGATTCACTATTTGTATGCAAGGAGTTTTTACCAAGACAAACCAATTCCTAAAAAGGCAAAAATAGCGGTGGAATATTACACCAAACAAGCCCAAAAATATTGGTTGAATTATAATTTATATACCAAAGGATTGATTGCTTTGGTGGCAAAACGCAATGAAAATTTCGCTGTTGCGGAAGGGATTTTACGCTCGTTACAAGAAACCGCTATTACAAATGAAGAATTAGGAATGTATTGGAAAGAAAATACAGCTTCGTATTATTGGTATCAAGCACCAATTGAAACACAAGCATTAATGGTGGAAGTTTTTACAGAATTAAAAGCCAAAACAACCGAAATTGATAATTTGCGTATTTGGTTGTTAAAAAACAAGCAAACCAATCGTTGGAAAACTACAAAGGCAACTACCGAAGCAGTTTATGCTCTATTGTTGCAAGGCACAAATTGGATAGAAACAACCGATTTTGTACAAGTTAAAATTGGTAATAAAGAAATAAATCCTTTAAAACTAAAAGACACCAAAGTAGAAGCCGGAACCGGTTATTTTAAAAAAAGCTGGAATGCTAACAAAATTACACCTGAGATGGCAGAAGTAACGCTTTCAAAAAAAGGTGAAGGTATCGCTTGGGGAGCTTTGTATTGGCAGTATTTTGAAGATTTAGATAAAATTACTTTTGCCAAAACACCTTTGCAAATCCAAAAAAAACTGTTTTTAAAAACTAATGAAAATACAGGAGAAGTAATCCATGAAATAACCGATAAAACTACTTTAAAAGTAGGTGATTTAATAAAAGTGAGAATAGAGATAAAAGTAGATCGTGCAATGGAATTTATTCATTTAAAAGATATGCGAGCAAGTGGATTAGAACCTGTAAATGTATTGTCTAGATACAAATGGCAAGACGGTTTGGGTTATTACGAAAGTACTAAAGATGCTTCTACAAACTTTTTTATTAGTTATTTACCAAAAGGGGTTTATGTTTTTGAATACGATTTGCGTGTAAATAATGCAGGTAATTTTAGTAACGGAATTACAACAATCCAATCGATGTATGCACCGGAATTTACAAGTCATAGCAAAGGTGTTCGTGTTAAAGTTAAAAACTAAATCATATAGTACTCGAAAATTTTAACAAAAATCAAATATAGATTTTAAATAAAAAGAAGTAACTTTACCTAAATATAAAAACGGAACAAAAATGAAAAAAATTATTATTACCCTAAGTTTGGTGTTGTTTAGTATGGTTGCATACTCGCAAGATGCTAAAGATTTGTATATAAAAGGTGTCGATTTATTTGAACAGCAACGTTATCAAGATGCGATAAAAGTATTTAGCAAAGCAGTTGAAATGAATCCTAAATTTAAAGAAGCCTATTTTAAAAGAGGTGTTTGCTTTTCGTTATTAGAAGATTTTAAAAATGCAGCAAAAGATTTTACGAAAGTAGTTTTATTGGATCCAAGTGATGCAAAAGCTTTTTACAATAGAGGATTAGCCTATAAATCTTTAGGGCTTTTAAATAAAGCACTGGTAGATTTTGGTAAAGCAATCGAATTAAATAAAGATTTTGCTATGGCATATTACAATCGCGGATTGGTAAAAATTGCTTTAGATGATATCGAAAATGCTTGTCCGGATTTATCCAGAGCATCTGATTTAGGTGTTCGAAAAGCAGCAAGATTATGGCGTTATTATTGTTTTGAATTTGCAAATTGATTTGTCATGTTCTAGTTTAATCTATCTTATTTTATAAATAAAAAACCCTGACAAATTTTAATTTGTCAGGGTTTTTTAGTCTTTTAAATTTTTAAAAACAACTAATTCACATCAGGTAAAGTAGTGTATCTTTTTGCATAATCTAGCATTTGCTGTGTAAAATCTTTTGGTTGCGTTACTTTTACATCGGTAATTTTACCGTCTTTGTCTTTAACTAAAACCAAAACCGGATTTATAAATCCGCCATAAGGAGCAGAAGTAAATTTACTGTTTCTTGCCAGTACTTCTTTGTGTAATTCTTGATCTACTTTTACACCGTAATTTTCTACGAGTGCTTTTCCGGCTTTATAATCGCCTTCCGATTTTATACGTTGTATTTCGCGTAATAGGTCGCCAAATAATTTTCGTAATTTTTTGTAATCGTGAATTACAAAATAGGTTTTTCCGTCTTTTTTACCTTTTTCAATTACATTGTCTTTTTTACCTTTTTCATACACCCATTTTGCTACTAATTGTCGGTTTCGCATATGAGCTTCTTCGATATCATCGCCTAAATTTAAACGGATTAATTGTGTCATCATTCCATTACGGATATAACCGTCGTACGCAGCACGACCAATTTTTACCGAATCCGGCGAAATACCCATATCTACTAACTTTTTACTTGGTAAATAATACAAACCTACCAAATCGGCACGAGCTTCTTCTAAGGTAGAAGCGTAATTTTTAAGTGTTTCTTTTGGTTGTCCTACGCCGGGATTTATTTTACCACTTGCGTGTCCAACAACTTCATGTAAAGCGGTGTGTAGTTTGTCTGCTAATTGTCCGTATTTTTCTTCGATTGCTACTTCTTCATCAGAATAAGCAAATTCTTTTAATCTGCCTGATCCTCCGGCACGGTTATATGCATCAATAATGTTTCCTAATGAAACGGATTTAGAGCCCACTTTTTCGCGAATCCAGTTGTTATTTGGCAAGTTTACACCAATTGGAGTCGATGGTGAGGCGTCTCCGGCTTCACCGGCAACATTAACGGTTTTATAACTTACACCAACTACATTTGGCTTTTTATGTTTGTCCATTATGGAAGAATGATCCTCAAACCATTGTGCGTTTTTAGCAACTGTAGCCATTTTTTTAGACATATCAAAATCTTTAATTTCCACAATAGTTTCGTAAGAACCTTTATATCCTTTTGGGTCGTTGTAAACTTCAATGAAACTGTTGATGTAATCAATATCACCTTCGGTTGTTCCTGCCCAGGCGACATTGTAATCGTTCCAAATTTCTAAGTCGCCGGTTTTATAATAATCGATTAATAGACCTAATGCTTTGGCTTGTTTTTCGTTTTCGGCAACACTTTTTGCTTTGTCTAACCAATAAATAATTTTATCAATTGCGGCTCCGTACAAACCGCCTTTTTTCCATTTGCGTTCTTTTAAAACGCCGTTTTCTTTTATTAATTGCGAGTTTAAACCTAATTCGATTGGTGTCTTATCATTTGGATCTACTAATTTTCCGTAAAAATCTTCTACATCTTTTGTGGTAACATTTGGACCGTAGAAATTAACGGCAGAACCTTCGATTAAACCTTTTTTAGGGTCAAGATTTACTTTTTTAGCATCTTTATCGTTAAAAATGACTTCAAAAGCCTCACCTTCTAACTTGGTTTTGGTTTGTTTTAATAAATCGGTTAAATATGCTTTAGAAAATTTGGGTTTAAATTTATCATTAGAATAATGATGATGGATACCATTTGAAAACCATATTTTTTTAAGGTAAGTTTCAAAATTTTTCCAATCGGTTGTTGTTTTATCACCTTTAAAATTAGTGTAAATATTTTCTAAAGCACGACGAATTTTTAAATTATAACGATAGTTTTGGTCGTACATAATATCTCTTCCGCTAAGTCCGGCTTGGGTTAAATAATACACTAATTTTTTTTGTTGTAGTGATAACTCATTCCATTGCGGAATGTTATATCTCAATATTTTAACATCGTCAAATTGTTCTACAAAAGAAGATTCTTTTTTAGGTTCTTTTTTAGTTTCGGCAATGTTTGCTTTATCTGAAGCTTTTTTATTTTCTGTTTTACACGAGAATAAAAAAGTAATAAGAAGTAGTGATAATAGAACTTGTTTTGTTTTCATATGATTTTAGTATAATGGTGAGGTTTCAAAAATACGAAAAAAATAGATACTAATTTAACATCCAAAAAGGCGTGTTACGAATAATCCAAAAACATAAAAAAAGCACTAAAATAAAAAAGATTGTTTTCGTATTAAAAAAAGCATTATGGATTTTTTTTATAGTTATAAATTTTAATTTTAGCAGTTCTAATAAAAAACCAATCATTAAATATGGTATAAATATCACTAATAAAACATTGTAATATAGAGCATCTAAAAATTCAAAATTTAACAGCGAATGTATTGCACGTTGTGAGCCACAGCCTACACATTTATATCCTGTGATTGATAAAAACGGACATTTTGGAAAATAGTTACTGTTATTTGGATTATATTTTGTGTAAATAACAACCAATATAATCCAAATAACAACAACAAAAATCCTTTTAATATTGGTCAGATGCGGCGGCAGCAATTGCACTAGCTCCAAAAACAAAAATGAATACTAAATATAAAATAACAACAATTAGACCGGCAAAAAAACCATATTTAGTCCATTTCGCAGCTTCTTGTGATGCTTTTTTTGCTCCCTCTAAGTCACCAGATTCGTATTTAGAAGAAACATTGGCAGCATTAATAATGCCAACAATCCCTAGAGGCAAACAGCAAAAAAGAGTTACTAAAATTGATTCTAACAGCCATGTTTTTGGCATTGGTAAATTTTGATTTTCCATGAATATATAAAGTTTGGTTGATTTTGTAAATATATAAAAATTAAACCGTTTTCTGCACAACTTCAAACACTTCTTGGTCTTCGCATTTTATAGTTTTGTGCGGATATTTTAAAATCAAAGCATAATCGTGTGTTGCCATTAGGATGCTTTTCCCGCTTTGGTGTATTTGATGTAAAACATCCATAATTTCCATAGAGGTTTTCGGGTCTAAATTACCGGTTGGCTCATCGGCTAAAATAAGTTCAGGATCATTAAGTAAAGCTCTGGCAATGGCTATTCGTTGTTGTTCGCCACCTGAAATTTGAAAAGGCATTTTTTTTATGGCATCAATCATTCCTACACGTTCTAAAACCTCTTCAATTTTCATTTTAATATTAATTGGATCTTTCCAACCTGTTGCACGTAAAACAAATCGTAAATTTTCATAAACATTACGGTCATTTAATAGTTTAAAGTCCTGAAATACAATACCTATTTTTCTTCGTAAAAAAGGAATATCTTTATTTTTTAATTCTTGTAAATTATAGCCAACAATTCTTCCTTTACCGGATTTTAAAGGTAAATCACCATATAATGTTTTCATTAAACTACTTTTACCTGAACCGGTTTTACCGATTAAATAAGCAAATTCACCAACAGCAATGGTTAAATTTACATTTTTTAAAACTTCGCGTTCTCGTTGTTTTATGGTTGCATCGTGGAATTCTAAAATATTTTCAGACATAAACTTCTTTGCTTTTATGACAAAAATACAAATTTGATTTATAAATGCGTATTAATAATATAAATATGTAAACAATTCAATCAAATTTTTATCGTTATATGACAAACTCTTTCTATTTTTGAAAACAAATATAATTTATAGAATTATGAATCCGTTAAAGACTATTATTTTAATTACATTTTTTACTTTTTCGAGTATTGTTACTGCTCAGAAATCTACTACATACACTTATCCTTTAAAAGATTTTGATCATGCATTAGAACTTTATCGCGATAAAGATTATCGTGCCTCGAAAGAATTATTTTTAAAAATACGCGATAAATTTGATGTAAATTCCGAAAAAAAAGCAATAGCAGATTATTATATTGCATTCGCCGCTTTGCATTTAGGAGACCGTAACGGTGATAAAATGATGCAAGATTTTGTAGCAAATTATCCAACAAGTATTAAAAGAAATGATGCATTTAGAGAAGTGAGTGAATATTATTACGATTACGGAAAATATGCAGATGCTTTAAAATGGTTTAAATATGTAGATACCAAAAGTTTAACACAAAGACAAGAAGAAGATTTTAATTTTAAATACGGTTATGCATTGTTTAAAACCGGAAATTACAAAAAAGCAAAAAATTATTTTGCACAATTATTAGATTCTAAAAAATATGGCACTCAGGCTAAGTATTACAACGGTTATATTGCATATCAACAAGATGATTATGATAATGCTGATAAATATTTAGACCAAGTTGATGATACAAATTTGAATAAAGATATTCCGTATTTTAAAGCAAATATCAAGTTTAAATTAGGAAAATTTCAAGAAGCATTAGATTTGGCAATTCCGTATTTCAGTAAAGCCAATCGCAAACAAAAATCGGATGTAGCAAAAATAATAGGTGAGAGTTATTTTAATCTTGGTCAATACGATAAGGCAATTCCGTATTTATTACAATATAAAGGAAAGCGAAATAAATGGAATAATACCGATTATTACCAATTAGGTTACGCATATTACAAGCAAGGAGATTACGATAATGCCATAAAATGGTTTAATAAAATCATTGCCGGAAAAAATGCAGTTTCACAAAACGCGTCTTATCACATTGCCGAATGTTATTTAAAAACCGGAAAAAAACAAGAGGCTTTAAATGCTTTTAAAAAAGCTTCCGAAATGGATTACGATAATGAAATCAAAAAAAATGCGTGGCTTAATTATGCAAAATTAAGTTACGAAATTGGTAATCCGTACAAATCGGTTCCGGATGTGTTAACCGAATATTTAGAAAAATATCCGAAATCTACAAATAAAGAAGAGATTAATGATTTATTGGTAAGCTCGTACGTTACTTCAAACGATTATGCCGGAGCATTAAAATTGTTAAAAAAGAAAAACGATAAAAAATCCAAAGAAATTTTACAAAAAGTTGCTTTTTATCGTGCTATTCAATTGTTTAAAGATGGTGATTACAATGAGGCAATACCGCTTTTTGACTTGGCAATTAAAGAAAATCACGATCCTAAATTTACCGCAAGAGCTACTTTTTGGAAAGCCGAAAGCGAATATATTTTAAATAAATTTGAAGAAGCTAAAAATGATTTTACAACATTTTTAAATTTGGAAGCTGCTCCGCAAACGGAAGAATATCAAGATGTATATTACAACCTTGCCTACACTTATTTAAAACAAAAAAATTACGAAAAAGCAAAGGAATATTTTAATAAATACCTGCAAACCAATCCGCAAGATAAAAACAATAAGAATGATGCGTACTTGCGTTTGGGTGATATGTACTTTATTACTAGAGATTACTGGAAAGCAATGGATGCATATAATACAGCTATCCAAAATGGAGCCAAACAATTGGATTATGCACATTTTCAGAAAGCAATTAGTTACGGTTTTGTAGGTAAAAACAACAAAAAAATAACCGATTTAGAAGCCTTTTTACAACAACATAAACATTCTAAATTACGAGATGAAGCGTATTTTAATTTAGGAAATGCCTATAAAAAAGCGAAGAATTACGATCAGGCTTTAGCTTCTTATCAAAATATTATCGACCATCATAAAAAAAGTAAATTGGTACCAAAAGCACTGTTAAAACAAGGGTTAATTTATTTTAACACCCAACAAGGAGAAGAAGCTTTGGTAAAATATAAAAAGTTGGTGCGTGATTTTCCAAATACTCCGGAAGCTCGCCAAGCAGTAAACAATGCAAAACAAATTTACATCAATTTAGGTCGTGTAGATGAATATGCAGATTGGATTCAAAATGTGGATTTTGTAGATGTTTCCGATGCCGAATTAGACAATACAATGTATGAATCTGCCGAAATTCAATACCAGCAAAATAATAAGAACAAGGCAATTCAGAATTTTAAAAAATATTTAAACCGTTTTCCTAACGGATTGCACGCTTTACAAGCTCATTTTTATCTTGCCGAAATGTTTTACGGTGATAACAAATACCATTTGGCAAAACCACATTATCAATACATTATCGATCAAGATGCAAATGAATATACCGAGCAAGCATTAACTAGATTAGCCCAAATAATTCTTAAAGATAAAAAATGGCAAGAAGCGATTCCGGTACTTAAACGTTTGGAAGAAGAAGCAAAATCCGAACAAAATATCCTTTACGCACAAAGCAATTTAATGAAAGGATATTACGAGCTGGAAGATTACGCTAAAGCAGTGGCTTACGCCGAAAAAATATTACAAAATCCGGCAATCGACAATCAAGTAAAAACAGATGCTAAGATTATTATTGCACGTTCGGCAATAAAAACAGGCGATTTTGAAAAAGCCCGTACGGCTTACGAGGAAGTAGGACAAACCGCAACCGGAAAATTAAAAGCCGAAGCCATTTATTACGATGCATATTTTAAAAATAAAGATGGTGATTATAAAAATTCCAACAAAAAAGTGCAAGAATTAGCCTCAAAATATTCCAATTATCAAGTTTGGGGAGTAAAAGGTTTAGTAATAATGGGGAAAAACTTTTACGGTTTAGACGATGCTTATCAAGCAACTTTGGTGTTGGAATCGGTTATTAAAAATTTCGGAAACAAACCTGAACATAAAGAAGCAGTTGACCAAGCAAAAAAAGTTTTAAAACAAATTAAAAAAGAACAAGCTAAAACCAATGCATCAGTAGTACCTGATTAGGTTTAGTTACGAGTTAATGATTTTTTAAAAAAATAAAAATAAAAACAAAAAATGAGAAAATTCCTTTTAATAATTAGTTTGGTTCCTTTTGTAATCTTTGCACAAGACAAAGAAAAAGACAGTATCGGAACCGAAGAAGTGAATATTGTTAAACCTTATACGCCTACAATAAAGGATGCTTTTAAATTAAAGAAAACCCCAAAACAAGGCAAAGATAAAATCCAAGAGAAAAAAGAAGTAGAATACAGCATTAATTCGGTGCCTGTGGCTTCTACTTTTACACCTTCAAAAGGAAAAGCAAAAAGCATTGCATTAAAACACAAAGAACACGTGTATCAAAATTTTGTACAAGTAGGTTTTGGCACGTATTCTACTCCTGTTTTAGAAGCCTTTGTGCATACTTCTACAACACGCGATAACGATTTAGGATTGCAATTAAATTATATTTCGTCTAACGGAGGCATTAAAGATATTGTTTTAGATAACAGTTTTGCCGATGCTATTATCGGTTTATTTTACAAAGAGCAGACACGTGATTTTGATTGGAAACTTAACGGAGGATACCGTTTTCAAAAATATAATTGGTACGGATTGTTGTTTCCTTCTAATTTTACGCAGACTCAATTAGATGCAATGGATGTAAAACAAACCTACGGAAACATTAATATTGGCGGAAATTTTAAATATTACGAATCGTTTTTCGATGGAGCAAAAGTAGATCTAAATATTTTTTCCGATGCGTATAAAAGTAGTGAATTCCATTTTAATTTAAGTCCGAAATTTTTAATACCAATAGTAGATGAATTAATTGAAACGGATTTTAGATTGGAATATATTTCCGGTAAATTTGATACAAATTATTTAAACACAAGCGATATAAAATACGGTTATTACAATCTGGGTGTAAGTCCGACTTTTAAAGTAATTCGCGATGATTTAAAACTGGATTTAGGAGCAAAGTTAGTTTATTCCGGTGCAACCGAAAGCAGTCAAGAAAGCAAATTTTTTATCTATCCTAATTTAAGCGGTTCGTATCAATTAATTTTAGATGTTTTAAGTGTTTATGCCGGCGTTACGGGTGATTTACACCAACATTCGTATCGTGAATTTGTAAATGAAAATCCGTTTGTTTCACCAACTTTATTGGTAGGTAGAACCAATGAGGCTTACAATGCTAAAATCGGATTGAAAGGTAGATTGGCTTCCAACATCTCATTTAATGCTTATGGACAATACAAAATGGAAGAAGGCAAAGCGATGTTTTTATTAAACAGTGCACCGATTGCCGTGACAGAGGTTTACCAAAACAACAATTCTTTTGGTGTTGTGTATGATGATGTTAAAACATTTTCCGCTTTTGGCGAATTGACTATAGATGCGTCAAAAGAGTTGCAAGTAGGAGGAAATGCCGTATTTAACACCTACAATTTAAAAACATTTGAAAAAGCGTGGAATTTACCAAATTTAGAAGCTACGGTTTTTGCAAATTACACCGCAGATACGTGGTTTGCCAATGCAAATTTGTTTTTTGTTGGCGAGCGTAAAGATTACTATGTGGATAATAATGCTTTTCCGGCTCTAATAGCTAATATAATTACAAACAAAAGTTATGTGGATTTAAACTTAAAATTTGGGTATCAGTTTAAAAAACGTTTAACATTTTTTGCACAAGCAAATAATGTTTTTGGTACCAATTACGAGAAATTTAGAAGTTATAAAGTGCAAGGCATTCAGTTTTTAGCCGGAATAAAATATAAATTTGATTTGGATTATTAGGGATAAAAGCAATATACCATATAAACGCTAATTTTATAATTACTCATCTACAAACACAATAGGCACACTATTCTCTGAAATAATTGTGCCTTGATAAAGCTTGTAGTTATTTTCTTCAATATTTTTTAATTGCGACCAAGTTAGGTATTTTTTAATGTTGGTGGTGTCTGAGTGGAAATTAAGCTTTACATCATAATTTTTCTTCTTATTAAGTTTAAAATACTCAAAAGTACAACTTCTTATAGGACTATTAATTGGTAGATTTACATACAATTCAAAATATTTAACTTCATTAGGTTCAAGATAAATTAAACTCTCGTTAATAATACCATTTTTTAAATACCATTTGTATGTTTTTTTATAACCTAATTTTTTATACATTAAAATTCTTGTAGAATCTAGTAAATCATAAGGATTATCAATACAATCTTCAAATATGCTTATAGGTAATATTTTTTTTAAGGTTTTTGTTTCTTTGATTAATAAATCTTCTAAAAATAAAGCTCTAAGTTTTGAGGAAACGGGTAATCCTTTTATAAAAGCTATAAATTTTGAATTACTTTTATTTATAATTTTAAAACGAACGATATTTGTAGACTTTTTAAAATAATTATCATAATTATTATTTGTATATAGTACATTCTTACTACAAACACTATCTATACAATATGCTTTTAAATTGGAGGATAATATTCGTAATTCTATTCCTTTTTTATTATTAACTGTTGAATTACAAGAAGATAAAAATACAACTAGTAATAAACTGTAAAATATTTTCATAATTATTATAATTTGTTAAACATTTTTATACTGTGAATCAAATAAGGTCTAGCATCAGTATCACCAAGAGACATTTGAAAACCATAAGCACCTATTTCAAGAAGATAACCTGCTTTTAATGTTGTTCCGTTATATCTTAAATCACCATATTTTTTTATTACCATGTCTGTGAAACCACTTTCCCATTGATAACCATGAAACATTTCATGAAATAAGTTTGATAATAATCTATAATTATTATCCGACCAAAAAAAGTTTACTGAAATACTTTTATCACCTCTATCATAATAAGCTGCTGCCGTGTCATTAGACGATGAATATTTGAATATTTTCGGACTTCCTGCTTTTTCATACCATTCTTGTAACAAAGGTATTTTATGTATCATATCTTTTATATATTTTACTGTAAAAGTTGGAATACCTCTTACTTTGTAACCAGCATCAATTAACATTTGTTTAATAGTAATCGTTCTTTGTACGGTGTTATACACATAATGCATCGCATGATTAAGCCCAGCACTAATAAGACCGTTTCTAAAGCCATCCCAGAATTTACCACCACCAACAACACTTGCAACTCCACCACCAACACCACCAGCAAATATCATACCACCAGCTTGTAAATAAGCTTTTTTAACATTTCCCAATAATTTACCAGTACCAAAAGCAATCATAGAACCTGCAGCACACCCACGCTGGTGCGCGATTGTATCGCGTACACTCACTCATCTTAAACTTCATACTACAACTATATTATCAATCACCCCGTTTTCTCTAGAGCAATCTATCACAGAGCTATTC
>JALSLI010000012.1 GCA_026988395.1 Flavobacteriaceae bacterium
AAAACTTGCCTTCTAATTTCGGTAAAATACTAAGGGCTTATTTTTTTAAGTGAAAATTATTTCGCGTATTTATTGGCTTTAAAATCAAAATTTAACTGTTTTTGTGTTTTATCGGACAACAGTAATTGAAAATAAAATGTTAATTATAGAGTATTTATTACCTTCTTTCATGCAATTTCCTAAAGTAAAGGAAATACGGTATTTAAAAACCAAAAATCAATATAGAGAAATTAATTTTTCGAAAAGGGAATTAAGTAATATATACGAGGACATTCTTTATAGGATTGTTTTAGATTTATTAAATAAGTCATTTAAAAATGATTTAGTAGGCTCTATTGAATCAATTGTTTTTAATGGATGGACAAATTCTATAAATAGAGCAACAGGATTATATGATAAAATTTGTATTCTATCTATTTTTTGTGAGAAAAAAGAATTCATGAAAATTAATTTACCTAATGTAGATCCTAAAGAATGTTTTAAAAATATGAAAGGAGTTTCAGCAAGTAAAATTACTAACTCAGTAGCTATAAAGCCTATTATTTCAATTGAAAGAAAAGATAATCGTTTTGTACCTTCTAAGGAAGTTCAAATTAGTTCTTCAACAAATTTGGCGTTAATGGATTGGGAAGATTTTGAGCATTTGATTAGGGAAATTTTTGAATTAGAATTTAGAATTAATGGAGGTGAAGTTAAAGTTACACAGTCTAGTAGAGATGGTGGTGTTGATGCAATAGCTTTTGATCCAGATCCAATACGTGGAGGTAAGATTGTAATTCAAGCAAAGCGATATACTAACACAGTAGGTGTTTCAGCTGTTAGGGATTTGTATGGAACAGTAATGAATGAAGGGGCAACAAAAGGAATTTTGGTTACAACTTCTGATTATGGTTCTGATTCTTTTAAATTTGCAAAAGGGAAACCAATAACCTTAATCAATGGGGGCAATTTATTATATCTTCTTAAAAAGCACGGTTATAATGCTCGTATTAATATTAAAGAAGCCAAAGATGAATTAAAAAATAGATTTTAATTTTTTAAATGTCTAAAATTTTTAATACTTTTTATTATTTTCAAGCAAACACAAAATCACCCTCACCATCTTGAAAATCATATTCTTTTGGTAGTAGTGGCTTTAATTTTTTTGAAACGACAAAATCTTTATTTAAGGGTTTAATATACCAAAAAGGATGATTGGAATCTTGCAGTGCTTTGTTTAATAGCGGATTAAAAATTAAAAGCGAATTCGCTTTTTCCTGTAACAAATAAGTAAAGATAAAGTTTTTGATTTCTTCTAAATAATCCGCATTAAAATAAATAAACGGAATTTTAACTAAGCCATCATTATTGTTAAAAAATAAAACTGCTATTAAGTTATTTTCTAAATTGTATAATTTATAAATATCATTTTTAAATTTTCTGGAAGTATCCGAAAAATAATAAAATTGCACATCTTTTTTAAGTGTTTTTTTTAAAATCCAAGGATTTTTTAAAATCCAATTTAACTCTTTTTCACCTCTTTTAAAGAGCTCTTTTTTTTGATGTTCCTTAATAAAATTAGCAGCTTCTTTATCGATTGCATTAATTTTAACTGCTTTTAAATCGGATTTTTTTGTTAAGTGTTTTTTGTTTTTATAAAATAAAAAAGTGTTTGTAATTTTATCTGTTACTTGTAATATTGGCGAGAAAATTATAAAAATCCTATTCCTTTTCGTTATTATTTCTTTGCTGTTTAGAAATAAAAAATAGCGGAAACCTTTGAGTTTTTTTATTTTTTCAAATTTGTTAAAACGCATTAATATTTCTTCCGTTTTTGGTGTTAAATCTCTAAATAATACGTTTTGGTCGTAGGCTTTTAAAAATTTTAAGAAAAGCGGTATGGCTGCTTTTTGTCCGTTTTTTCGGTCAATCCACCAACAAGAATTCCACGCAATTTTAAGTTTTGGTTTGGCAGGGATTTTTTCGGGCAAAGCACCGATAAATCCTACAATTTCATTTTGTTTATCTATGGCAATTATTAGTGCAACATCTTCTTTGGAAGCACGCGGATTTTTAATTTGCGATAAAGCTCGTTGTTGGGTTATCGGTATATTTTTACTGTTTAGATACACATTCGATTTTACAAACGATGCCAATTCTTTAATTGTAATTTCTTGATATCGCATAACATATTTTCTATTCTTTTTTCTTTTTTACAGCTTCTATAATATCGCCAACTTGATTAAATTCGAGTAATTCATCTAAATCAAATTCGATTTTAAATTTTTCTTCAATTGCCTGTATAAGCATAATATGTCCTAACGAATCCCATTCGTCCACATCATTTGCAGTAGTATTTTGGGTAATAGTTATATCGGAATTAGGAAAAGTATCTTTTATAAGCGTAAAAATTTCGTGAGCAATCATAGTCTAAATTTTTACAAAAATACGCATTTTATTGACAGCGGTAAAACCTATATTTTCATACATCTTTTTTCCGGCAAAGGTTGCGTGTAAAACAAATTCGGTTGGTTTTTCAGATAGAATATGATTTATACCTTGTTTAATGGTTTCTGTGCCGTAGCCTTTTTTCCGGAATTCTTTTTTTGTTGCAATAAAATACAAACCAACGGTTTGACCATTGCTAAAAAAAACGGCAGTTGTAACGAGTTTTTGTTGGGATTTTCCGGTTACAAATAAAAAATCCGTGTGGTTTAATTTTTCTTTAACTTGATTGTATCTTAACATTTCTTTATTAAAAGAGGCATTTATAACAGTGATAAAATCGGAAATGTCTTTTTCTTTTAAAAATTCCAATGTAAAATTTGGTATTTTGGTTTTAAGAAAAAGCTGTTTTTTACTTAAATACATATTTGTCCACGAGCTTACCGGAAATAATTTTGCATCTTTTATGCCGGTTTTGTTTTTATTGGTAAAGTCTTCGGATAAAATCCAATTTTTACTGTATTTTTTATTGTTAAAATCTGTAAAATCTAAAATATTATTTGGTTTATTGATGTTACAATTTGGCCATTTGCTTAAAAAAGTATGAAATGCAGTATCTTCAAAATAAAGCGTTTTTTCATTAAATGCTTTGTAGAAATCGATTAAATTTCGGATAATTTTTTCAGACATTTTCTCTTGCAATTTTTTTTAAACTGTTGTAATCTATTTTTCCACTTGTGGTTTGCGGAAATGTGTTTAAAGTAATAATTTTTGATGGCACCATATAATTTGGTAAATTATTTTGTAAATATAGGTGAAATTGTTTTGTATTAATATTTTTATTTTCAACAAACAAAATAATTGTATTTGCATCTAATTTATTTTTTACGGCAACTACGGCAATGTTGTTTTTGGTATTAAATTTTCCGGCAATTTCTTCAATTTCCGAAAGCTCCACACGATAACCTTGTAGTTGAATTTGGCTATCCATTCTTCCGTAAAACAGAAAATCACCATCGTTGTCTTGTATGACCAAATCACCGGTTTTATAGTATTTTTGGTTGTTAACGGTAAAAAAACTCTCACGGTTTTTAAGCGGATTTTTATAATATCCGTTGGTGATTTGTTTTCCCGCAAGGCAAAGTTCTCCTTTGGTGTTTTTTGGTAACATTACATTATTTTCATTGATTACAATTGCTTTGTTATTGCCAAAAGGTTTTCCGATACTTACAATACCATTTATACTTTTTGTAGGTTTATACTTTTTTGAAAAATTAAAAATGTGGGTATTTATTGTTGCTTCGGTCGGACCGTAAACGTTGTGAATTTCTGCATTTGGCACACATTTTTGCCAATTTTCAGCTAAATTTACCTGAAGGCTTTCGCCTCCTAAAAGGCTGTATCTTAATTTTGGCAGGCTTATTTTGTTGAAAAAAGGCTGTAAGTAGGTTAAAACCGAAGGCGGAAATTTTGCAAAAGTAATTTCGTGTTTTTGCATTATTTTATAGGCTTCCAAATATTTAATTTTATTTGGCGAAACGGTAAAAACACTTGCTCCTAAAAAAAGAGGCAATACATAACAATGGATTGATGCATCAAAAGTTAAATCGTATATCTGTAAAAATTTATCGTTTTTAGTTAAAGAATATTCGGCATTAAAATCACTTATAAAACTATCTAAATTTTGTTCTGAAATAGGTACGCCTTTTGGAATTCCGGTGCTTCCGGAAGTAAACAAAATATATAAAATCTGATTACTAAAACTCTTATTTGTTATAGCTTTTTTAGAGGTTTTATCTTTGGTTATAATAGAAGAAATATCCTTTGAATTAGAAGAGAGTTTTACGGCAACTTCCATTTGATTTTTTATTAAATCGTTACGGTTTTTGGCGTGTTTTGGATTTAATGGAACAAAAGTAGCTCCACTAAACCAAATGGCTAAAATACTTGCATACGTTTCGATATCGTTGTACACATTTAGTAAAACAACATCGTTTTTTTGAATGTTTTCTTGATGTAAAAGTACTTGAATTCCGGCTATTTTATCTCTTAATTCGGCATAACTATAACCTTGCTCTTTAATAAAAAAAGCCAAATTTTTATCTTTTCGATTTAGATGTTGTAAAATTTGTTGTAAAATCATTAGTTACGCTTCATTAGGTGTTTGTTTAACGGTTTTTGTAAAACAAATTTAAGATAGTTTTTTATTAGATATGTTTTAGTGTTTCCTGCATTTTTTTCCATATCTAATCGTTGTAGGTTAAAAGGAATTGCATCTTCTTTAATTCCGGATGTGCCAAAAGAAATTTCAATTTTATTCTTTATTTCGTTAAAAAAATCAGTTGTGATATCTGTATCATAAAACGGAAATGCAAAAGCTCGATGTTTTATTTGAAATTTTTTTTGGAGGAAATCTATACTCTCTATTGTTTGTTTAATTTGTTGCTTTAACGGTAATTTTTGATATAATGGATGATTAACCGAATGCGAGCCAAAAGTAAATCCTTGTCCTTGCAATTCGTTTATTTGAGCAGTTGTTAAATAAGGTTGCTCTTTTTGTAAAAATACGCTAAAACTAAAATTAATTTCGTTTGCAAGTTCGTTTAAAACTTGTTTGTTTTGGTAGTTAATTCCCAATAAAAAATCTTTTACATTTTTTTGTTTTCCGTTTGTTTGTTGTGCCACAAAATTTTCTATTTTTATTTTTTTTTCCTTGTCGGAAGTAATGTATTTTTCGATTAACAAGCTTGCTTTATAACGATAAAACAGATCTTTATTATCGATAAAATCGGTGTTTAAAAAAACAGTTGCGTGTATTTTGTACTTTAATAAAATGGGAGCAATCACGTGATAAAAATTGCTTAATCCATCGTCAAAAGTTAAATGGAAAGACGGTTTCTTGTTGTTAGAATGAAAATTTTTGGTTTCTATGGTTTGGGATAAGGAAATCGATTCAAAATATTGTAAAAAAACGGATAAATCTTGTTTAAATTCGGTTTCGGTTTTTGGTGTATAGAGGTGTTTTATATAATTTGGCGTTTTGTTTGAAACCAAATGATAAAACGGAAAAAGTTGTTTTTTATTGGTGATATGTATTAACGAATGCAACATATTTTAATTTTTAATAAAGGCGTAATACGGTTCGTTTGTTGCTCCGAAACTTTTAAAAAAATCGGCAATTCCTTTTATGGAAGAGCCTTCAAAATCTAAAATTTTAGGTTGTTGGCAATGGTTTTTAATTATATTATCCATTAAAAATGCTGTTGCTCCGTTTTTTTTTCCGGTTTGATTTGTTGCCGAAAGCAAGTAAATAATCCGTTTTTTTGTAATGATATAAAAGGCAACTGTGGTAATCTTATTTTGTTGATAAACTGCAAAAAAATCACCCGTTCCCTTTTGGATTATAGCATTTGTTAATTCCTCCATTTTTTTATAATCCTTTGCTTTTATTTTGTGTACACTGTTTTGTTGTTTTAGTGTTTTAAATGCATTAAAATCAACATCTTTTGTAATGGTTAATGTTGCTTTTTCCGCTTTTTTTATGTTTTGTTTTAATCCTTTTTTATAGTTTTTTTGAATTTCATTATAAGGTCTGCTCAAATCTAAAACGTAATTATTTTTTATGGTAATTTGTTCTTTAAAAGCATCTAAAACAAAAGTATTATCTGTATTAAATTGGTATTGAAGTACGTCTTCTTTTTTAAAGAAATCTAAAAATAACTCTTTTTCTTTTTTAGATATTTGGTTGTAAAAAACTCCTAATTGCTGACAATAATGTGGTTGCACAACCATTTTTTTAAGTAATTTTCTTTTTACGCGTTGTATTGGTAAAGGCAAAACCGCTTGATAATCGTTTAAAACCAAAACATTCCAATTTTTATTGGTAATAAGGTTTAAATACCAAGAAAATGCTTCAAAACGAGCATTCTTTGCATTTTTAATACATAAATCGTATTTTTTAAAATCGATTTCTTTGTATTTTATTTTTCTTATTTTTTGCACGAAACAAAAATACAATAAATAAAAAACACTACTTAAAAAAAGAGTAGTGTTTAAAACCAAACCAATTAATAAATTTTATTTCTTTACTGTAAACTCATTTGTATTTTCTATGTTTAAAGTTGATAGTGCTTGATTAATATGTGCATCAACATCTTTTTTATTGTAATATAATTTGTAAAAAAATTAAAAATTAAATAGAAATAAAGATTTTAGACATAATAATTTGTTTATCTATTAAGTCTTTCTTTTTTTTAACCTTACATTAATTTTTTAAAAACTACTTAAATGTTTTAGCAAACGTTCATAAATAGATTTCCAACCTTTAAACCTTCCGTACGGATTAAAGGTTTCGTTATGGTTAAGGGTAATAAAAGTACCATTAACTTTTTTAACTTCTTCGGCTAATTGAATCATTATCTGAAATGATTTTTTATTAGAATATTGCAAATAATCTTTTAAAGTAACATCCATCACAGCAAAAGGAAATAGTTTTAAAGGTGTCTGAATTTCGTGTTGCATATCATAAAAATAGAATGGCGTACAAGTTCCTGCTCTAAATCCGTAATGTGAGGCGTAACCCATAGAATATTCTTGTTCAATTTCTAAATCAACTAAATTTTGAAACGTTTCCGGAAGTTCAAAACGCAAATAATGTTGTCTGGATTTGGTTACCGGTTGGTTGATTATACTTTCTAATTTTTTCTTTTCTTTTTTCAATTTTTCAATATCTCGCATGGTAAAATACGAAGGATGTAAACCAACATCGCTATAATCGGCAACGTGTTTTATTAAAGACTGAAACTTTGTGTTTCCGGGCGAAATATTTTTATCAAACGTAGTATAATCGCTTACTAAAAAGAAGAAAATTGTTTTTGTATTGTATTTTTTTTGCAATTTTAGTAGCCAATCAAAAGTATTAAAAGGATCTTTTTTAAAATTTAACAATACCAATAATCGAAACCAAAATTGTTTTAAATTTAAGGTAAACAAATCCTTAGTAAATCCGCCAATAGTACGTATAAATCCTTTTCGTTTATATGCATAAGCACAATCTACGTCTATTGTTGAGAGGTAATTAAATCTTCGGTTTGTAAATTCAAATTCCGGAAACCTCTCCATTAAAAGTTTTTTTACTTTAAATGCCCAAATATCAATTACCGGTTTGTCTAAAAATTCGTTTTTATAAGCAATACTCTCTTTTGCCGGAAATCGGTCATGCATATCTCTAACATGTGGTATGTATTCTTCATACCTGCTTAACAAATAAAAGGTTGCCGCAAAGACATCAAATGGCACAGCTGATTTATCACTTACTTTAAAAAAACATTTGGTTTCTTCCCAATCGTGTACAAAAATATCGACATCATTTATACCTTGTTCAAATAATAAATGATGACTCTGAATAAAAAATTCAGTACTTAACGGTTGTTTGGCATACGTAATTTTTGGTCCGTTATGAGCAACAAAGGTGTTAATTTCGGTGGTAAAATCAATTTCCAATTGTAAAATACGTTTAAAAAAATGTCTAAACGTATAGGTGAGTCTTGGTGTTATTTTTGGCGTGTAGATTAACAGCATTTGGCAAATTTAAGGAAATAAATCACAAAATACCGTCATCTGCAAAACTAAAATAACCGATTTTGGTAATGATTAGATGATCTAACACTTTAATATCTAAAACGGCTCCGGCTTCTTTTATTTTTTTAGTGATTTTAAGGTCTTCGTTACTTGGTTGTAATTTGTTGCTAGGGTGATTATGGCATAGAATAATGCCAATAGCAGTAAGTTCTATGGCAATTTTAAAAAGCAATCTGATATCTATTAAAGTTCCGGTAATTCCGCCTTTACTTAAAGCTGTTTTTTTAAGAATTTTATTAGAATTATTAAGATAAATGACCCAAAATTCTTCGTGACTTAAATCTTCTAAAATTGGCTGCATAATTTTAAAAACCGCTTTGCTAGATGTCATTTTTGGCAATACCAAAGCTTCTTCCAAACGTTGTCTTTTACCCAGTTCTAATGCTGTAATTATCGAAATAGCTTTTGCCTGGCCAATACCCTTAAACTTGCAAAGATTAGCAACATTTAATTTCACTAATTTGTTAATGTTGTTATCAACCGAATTTAAAATCCGTTTAGCCAAATCAACAGCAGATTCATTTCGGTTTCCCGAACCGATTAAAATTGCAATCAGTTCGGCATCACTAAGAGCAGCTTTTCCTTTTAATAACAGCTTCTCTCGCGGTCTGTCGTCTTCATTCCACTGTTTTATTGAAAAAGATTTTTCAGAATATTTTTTCATAGCATTTGTAAAGATATAAAAAACTAACTTTGTAACAAAAACAATTGAAAATTAATGACCAATTAAACCGAATAATTGTATTACAAAATAAACCGAAACGCATTGTAAGTTTGGTGCCGTCGCAAACCGAAATGTTGGTGGATTTAGGTTTGGAAAACAGCCTTGTTGGTATTACTAAATTTTGTATTCATCCTAAAAACTTGCGTAAAATCAAAACTGTTGTAGGCGGAACAAAACAAGTAAATTACGCTAAAATAAAGGCGTTAAATCCGGATTTTATTCTCTGCAATAAAGAAGAAAACACACCTGAAATGGTGGCTAAATTGCAACAAATCGCACCAACCTATGTATCCGATATTTTAAATTTATCCGATTTCTATCGTTTTTCCAATGATTTGGGAAAGATTTTCACTCCGAATCCAAATTTTACCAACCTCATTACACAATTAAAGAAAAAGGAAACAGATTTTAGAGAATTTATCCAAGCATCAACCACTAAAAAAGTTAAAGTTGCGTATCTTATTTGGGCAAATCCGTATATGGTGGTAGGCAACACCAATTTTATTGACTATATGTTACAGTTAAACGGCTGGAAAAATATTTTTGATTCAAAACCACGTTATCCTGTAATTTCATTAGAAGAATTAAAAGAAACCGATTATGTGTTGCTAAGTTCAGAACCCTTCCCTTTTAAGGAAAAACATATTGAGCAAATACAACAATACACCAAAGCAAAGATTATAAATGTAGATGGCGAAATGTTTAGTTGGTTTGGTACAAGAATTCTTAAAGCATTTGAGTATTTTAAGGATTTACATAAACTAAATTTTTAAGCTATATTTGCAATGTTAAAACCTAATACAAATGATAAAACTTGTCTATTCCCGAAGTCCGCGTACCGATTCTAAAATAATAATAACCGATAATATCGATAAAGTAAGATATTTAACAGAAGAACAAAAACTCTTTTTTAACAAAGACTTCTCAGAAAAAGATTTGCAATATCTTCGTTTGCCTGAAGGAATGGTTATAGTGGTAAATTCTACTAAAAAAAATGCCGAAGAACTACGTGTTTTAGGATTTAAAGTACACGATTTGGTTAAGAATGAATCTATTTGTTCCTTGTTTTGTAAAAATAAAGAGCAAACGCTTAACTTCTTAGAAGGATTTTTACTTTCTAATTATCAGTTTTTAAAATATTTTACCGATAAAGAAGAAAAAGAATTCAAATTAGAAAAATTATATATTTCAGGCACTAACGCAGATGGCAGTTTGGATAAACTAAAAAACGTAATAACTTCCGTTTATTGGGCGAGAGATTTGGTTAACGAACCGGTTTCATACTTAGATGCCATAAAATTAGCCGAAGAAATTCAAGAAAAAGGAAAAAAAGGTAATTATAATGTAGAGGTTTTTAAAGAAGCAAAAATAAAATCTTTAAAAATGGGTGGTTTATTGGCTGTAAATCAAGGTTCGGAAACGCCTCCAACATTTACAAAAATAGAATACAAACCCGAAAACGCGATTAATAAAAAACCATATGTTTTGGTCGGAAAAGGGATTGTTTACGATACCGGAGGTCTTAGTTTAAAACCAACACCAAATTCTATGGATTTTATGAAAACCGATATGGGAGGAGCTGCTTGTATGGCTGCAACCATAAATGTTTTGGCAAAAAATAATGTACCGGTTTATGTTATTGGTTTAATTCCGTCAACCGATAACAGACCCGGAAAAAATGCTTATGCTCCGGGAGATGTCGTTACAATGTATGACGGTACAACAGTTGAGGTTTTAAATACTGATGCCGAAGGTAGAATGGTACTTGCCGATGCTATTGCATATGCTAATAAATTTGAGCCTGAATTAATTATCGATGCGGCAACTTTAACCGGAGCTGCTGTTCGTGCTGTTGGTGTAAAAACAGCTGTTTTTATGGGAAATGCACCCGAAGAATATATGTCTTTAATGGAAAAAGCATCGGAAGAAACACACGATAGAGTAGTGCGTTTTCCATTTTGGGATGAATGGAAAGAAGAAATAAAATCTGATATTGCCGATCTTAAAAATCTTGGTGGTCCATATGCCGGAATGATAACAGCCGGAAAATTTTTAGAGCATTTTGCCAAACATCCTTATATGCATATTGATTTGAGTGATGCATATTTACACCAACTTGTAAATTACAATGGTAAAGGAGCAACCGGTGCAGGCGTTCGTTTGTTGTACCGTTTTTTTGAAAAACAAGTTGAAAAAAGACGGAATTAGTCCAATTTATCCGATTGGTAGGTTTGCAGTTTCCCGTCTTTATCTACATAAATAATAAATGCTTTTAACTCAGGGTGTTTTTGTAAAAAAGTTTTGCATCCTTCCAAACCGAGAGCAATAAAAGTAGTAGCGTAACCATCTACGTCTGCACAATCCATTTTGCCAATAACCGAAGCACTTAAAACATTACTTTTGCTTGGATAACCGGTTTTGGTATTTAGAATATGAGCATAACGTTTTCCGTTTTTGTCAATTTTATATTTACGGTAGGTTCCGGAGGTTGCAATAGATTCGTCTTTTAAAGAGATAACTTTGTTGTAGGATTGCGAACCGTCAAAATTAGGATTTTCTATTCCGATACGCCAAAATTTACCCCTTTGGTTTTTTCCTTTTGCTCTTACTTCGCCACCGATTTCTACCATATAATTTTGGACTCCTTGTTTTTCGATAAACCGTCCGATAACATCAATGCCATATCCTTTAGCGATAGCATTAAAATCGATATATGTTTTAGGGTTTTCTTTTATTACCTTATTGGAAGCAATTTTTATTTTATCAAATCCTACTTCCTCCATTAAATTTTTAATAGTAATTGAATCTAAATTTTTGATTTTTTTTTCCGGACCAAAATCCCAAGCATTTACTAAAACACCAATTGTAGGATCAAAAATACCGTCTGTTTCACGGTAAATTCGTTTTGCTTTTTGATACACTTCTTTAAAAAGAGTATCTACTTTTATAATTGTATCTCCTTTATTAATTTTGCTTATAATAGAATTGCTGCGATACGTTGAAAGGGAATTATTTACAATTTCAACTAAACTATCAATACTTTTTTTCCAATCTCTATTATTTGAAGTTTTCAGTTTTACATTCAAATCAGTGCCAAAAGCATTACCTCTAATGTGTTTGTAGGTATTTTCTTTACAAGATATAAGTGTAAATAACCAAATAAAAACAATCCATTTTTTCATAAAACAAAAGTATTAAAAAATAACCTTAAATGAGTAAATCTTTTTTAAAACGATACTTTTGCGGATTTAAGGTTGAATAAAATAGTGCAAATTTAAAATTAATGGCAACCAATCTAAGATTGCGTATTAAAAAACCAAAGTTTATGTTGTAATTAAAATCTAATGTTTTAACTTTGCATAGTACAAAATAAATTAGATTATTCAATTTGTTTAAATGATTATATAAAGTCCTTAAAAAAAATCCATACCAATGAAAAAAATCGTTTTAGTAGTTTTAGTAGCCTCTTTATTTGGCTCTTGTGTTTCCAAAAAAAAATATGCATCTTTAGAAGATGAATACAATGCATCTCAACAAGAAATAGTTAATTTAAAAGGAAATTTACAAAAATGTTTGGTTGCAAAAAATGAAAACCATTCAAGAGTTACTTCATTAGAGGAACAGATAGCATTATTAAAACAACAGAATGAACATTTATCGGAAACCAGTAAATCAGCCTTAAAACAAGTTGAAAATTTAACCGTTTTAACACAATCGGCATCTGATAATATTAAAAGTGTTATTTCGCAATTAAGCGAAAAGGATAAATATATTAATGGTATTCGTGAAGCGATGACTAAAAAAGATTCTATTAATTTGGCAATTGCATTTCATTTAAAAAGAGAATTGGCCGACGGAATTCAAGATAAAGACATCCAAATTAATGTAGAAAAAACCGTTGTATATATTGAGTTGTCTGACAAATTATTATTTACTAGCGGAAGTGCCAATGTACTGCCAAAAGCAAAGAAAATTTTAGGTAAAGTTGCTACCGTAATCAAAGGAAGACCGGATATGGAAGTAATGGTAGAAGGACATACAGACAATGTAGCAATAAAAACACAATGTATTAAAGACAACTGGGATTTGTCAACCAAAAGAGCAACATCTGTTTTACGTGTGTTGCAAAACGAATATGGCATAGATCCAAAACGTTTAATCGCAGCAGGTCGTAGTGAATACGTTCCATTAGCTTCAAATGATACAGTTGAAGGTAGAGCAAAAAACAGAAGAACAAGAATTATCATTTTGCCTAAATTAGATCAATTCTTTGATATTTTAGAGCAAAAGCCGCAATAGGTTATTTCTTCATAGAATATACAAATTATAAAGCACTTCTTAAATATAAGAGGTGCTTTTTGTTGCTTGAAAGATAGTTTTCAGAAATTAGTTTTGTAATATTGGTTACTTTACGTACTTTTGCAACCGTTTAAAAATGAAATAAATCAAATCTTAAAAATTATATATGGACGCAATGATGATATACTTGCCACTTGTTTTGGCAGTAATAGGTTTAGCTTATATGGCTGTAAAAAGCTCTTGGGTATTAAAACAAGATGCCGGAGACGGTAAAATGAAAGAAATTTCAGATTACATTTACGAAGGTGCTTTGGCTTTTCTAAATGCAGAATATAAACTATTGGTTATTTTTGTAGTAGTAGTAAGTATTTTATTAACTATTGTTTCTGTTGTTGTTCCCACAACAAATATATTAATTGTAGTTGCTTTTATTTTTGGTGCATTTTTCTCTGCTTTTGCAGGAAATATCGGTATGAAAATAGCAACTAAAACAAATGTTAGAACAACACAAGCAGCACGAACAAGTTTACCAAAAGCATTAAAAGTATCTTTTGGAGGAGGAACCGTTATGGGTCTAGGTGTTGCAGGATTAGCTGTATTAGGTCTAACGGCATTTTTTATCTTTTTCTATCATAGATTTATGGGAGGACAATGGACTTCAACCGAAGATATGACAATCGTGTTAGAAACCTTAGCAGGTTTTTCTTTAGGTGCTGAATCTATCGCTTTGTTTGCACGTGTTGGTGGTGGAATTTATACAAAAGCTGCCGATGTTGGAGCCGATTTAGTTGGTAAAGTAGAAGCAGGAATTCCGGAAGATGACCCAAGAAATCCGGCTACAATTGCCGATAATGTTGGCGATAATGTTGGTGATGTTGCAGGTATGGGAGCCGATTTATTTGGTTCGTATGTAGCAACTGTTTTAGCAGCAATGGTTCTTGGTAATTATGTAATTAAAGATATGGGAGGAAGTATCAACGATGCATTCGGTGGTATTGGGCCTATTTTATTGCCAATGTCTATTGCAGGTGTGGGTATTATTATATCTGCAATCGGTACAATGTTGGTTGGTATTAAGAGTAACGATGCTAAAGAAAAACAAGTAATGGGTGCCTTAAATATTGGTAACTGGACTTCTATTATTTTGGTAGCAATATCTAGCTTTATTCTAGTAAAATATATGTTACCTGAAACACTTAAAATGGAGTTTTATGGTGAAGGAATTAAAAATATTTCTTCTATTCGTGTGTTTTACGCAGCTCTGGTAGGTTTAGTTGTAGGTGGAGGAATTTCTTCGGTAACTGAATATTATACCGGTTTGGGTAAAAAACCAATTATTAAAATTGTGCAACAATCAAGTACAGGTGCCGGAACAAACATTATTGCAGGTCTTGCAACAGGAATGATATCTACATTCCCTTCAGTGATTTTGTTTGCAAGTGCAATTTGGGCTTCTTATGCCTTTGCAGGATTTTATGGTGTTGCAATGGCAGCGTCTGCAATGATGGCTACAACAGCGATGCAGTTAGCAATTGATGCTTTTGGCCCAATATCTGATAATGCAGGAGGAATAGCAGAAATGAGCGAACAAGAACCTATTGTTAGAGAAAGAACAGATATTTTAGATTCTGTTGGTAATACAACTGCTGCAACCGGAAAAGGTTTTGCAATAGCTTCCGCAGCTTTAACATCATTAGCTTTATTTGCTGCTTATGTTACTTTTACCGGAATTGATGGAATTAATATTTTTAAAGCGCCGGTTTTAGCAATGTTATTTGTTGGTGCAATGGTACCGGTAGTATTTTCTGCATTAGCTATGAATGCTGTTGGTAAAGCTGCAATGGAAATGGTTAAAGAAGTAAGACGTCAGTTTAAAGAGATACCGGGAATTATGGAAGGAACCGGAAAACCGGAGTATGATAAATGTGTGGCAATTTCTACAAAAGCATCTTTACGTGAGATGATGTTACCCGGATTATTAACTATCGGATTTCCGCTAGTAATTGCATTTGTTCCGTTATTATTCGGAATGGAAAGATTGGCAATTGCCGAAATGTTAGGAGGTTATATGGCAGGTGTTACCGTTTCCGGAGTGCTTTGGGCTATTTTTCAAAATAATGCCGGTGGAGCTTGGGATAATGCTAAAAAATCTTTTGAAGCAGGTATCGAAATCGACGGTAAAATGACTTATAAAGGCTCCGATGCTCATAAAGCAGCTGTAACAGGTGATACTGTTGGTGATCCATTTAAAGACACCTCAGGTCCATCAATGAATATTTTAATTAAATTAACTTGTCTTATCGGATTAGTAATTGCTCCAATTCTTGGTGGTCATACAGAAGAACATGCCTCTACAAAACAAGATGAAGTAAAAGAAATTAAAATTTTAGCTTCTGCTGATAAAATTCAGGAAGAAGAAAGTGTAAAAGTTTTAATTAAAAAAGAAGCAGGCGAAAAAAACGCCACTGTAATTACAACAACTACAGTAAACGGAAAAAAAGACGTAAAAGTAGAAACCTTATCAGGTGATGAAGTAGAAAAATTAATCAATAAATAAGAAATCGTTTTTAGATTAGATAAATAGTAAAAACTGTCAAAATTAAATTTTGGCAGTTTTTTTATGTTTAGCGTTGTTTTAAAAACAAAAGAAAAATGTATTTTTGGATTCTAACTAAAAATAAATTTATAATGAAAAAAACAATTTTAGTATTTAGTTTGGTATTCGTTTTTCTTTCTTGTAAAGAGGATAAAGCCAAAAAAGTAGAAACACATCATGCAAAACCGGTAGCTGTTGTTAAAAATGATGGTACTTTTAAAACTGTAGAATCACAAATTCTATGGAAAGGATATAAGCCAACAGGTTCACATCATGGTTCTATTGATTTAAAAGAAGGAGTCTTAGCTGTTAAAGATAATCAATTAGTAGGAGGTAAGTTTATAATAGATATGACTACCATTAAAGATTTAGATATGCCGCAAACAGATCCGTATAATAAAAAATTGATAGATCATTTAAAGAGCCCTGATTTTTTTGATGTAGCAAAATATCCTACTGCAAAATTTGAAATTACTGCTGTAAGACCACAAGCAGAGAATTATCTTATCGAAGGAAACCTAACGATTAAAGACATAACAAAAAATATTACTTTTCCGGCAATGGTTTTAAATAAAAAAGATGAAATAACCTTTTACAGCGATGCTATTAAAATTGATAGAACTGATTTCGGAATTAAATATAAATCCAAGAAATTCTTCGGCAATTTAAAAGATAAATTTATTAACGATTTATTTGATGTTTCCTTTAAAATTAAAGCAAAAAAGGAATAATCATCCACCGGAAACCGGAGGAATAACAGCAACAACATCTTCATTTTTTATAAATGAATCGTCAGTAGCATAATCTTCGTTTACAGCAAAAGCATAAGTATCCAAATCTTTTAGGTTTGGGTATTTTTTTTGCAATTCTATTTTTAACTCTCTTAAAATTATTTTTTCTCTATTAAGAGAAAAGTTTACGTTTGATGTGTTCGTTATATCCTTGGTGATTCCAAAAAATAAAATTTTTATTTTCATACTGCAAACATAATAAAAAATAGGTTTTTATGCTTTTATTAAAGTAATAAAGTAACTTTTGTTACAATACAATTAAATTTTTAGATTATATTTGGTGAACTAACTAAAAATTTTGTATGAATTATTTAATTTTCCTTATAAAATATTTCTTTTATATCGAAAATTATAAGAATTTCATATTTATAACTAAACCAAAACAATAAACTTATGAAATACGGTTTTATTATTGATAACCGAAAATGCATTGGTTGCCATGCGTGTACAACAGCTTGTAAAAGTGAGCACGATGTTGCGATTGGTGTAAATCGTACGTATGTAAAGCAAGTAGAAAAAGGCGTTTTCCCGGATACAAGGCGTGTTTTTTCCGTAATGCGTTGTAACCATTGTACCGACGCTCCTTGTGTGGAAATTTGTCCGGTAGAAGCTTTATACACTCGTGAAGATGGTATTGTAGATTTCGATAACAACCGTTGTATTGGATGTAAATCTTGTATGCAAGCTTGTCCATATGATGCTTTATACATTGATCCTGATACCAAAACAGCAGCAAAATGTAATTATTGTGCACATCGTATAGAAGTTGGTCGTGAACCTGCTTGTGTAACTGTTTGTCCGGAACACGCCATTATCGCCGGTGATATGGAAAATCCGGAAACGGAAATAGCACAATTGTTAGGAAGACAAGCCGTAAAAGTACGTAAACCGGAAAAAGGTACAAATCCTAATCTGTTTTATATCGATGCTGATGAGGCTTCTATAAGTCCTGAAGCTACTGCAAAATCAGAAACAACACTTTGGAGTTCACAAGCTAGAGGTGTTGGGCATTACGCTAAATATGCCGAAAAAATGATGCACACAAATGATGATGTTAATTTGTTGCAAATGACCATCGATAATGAATTACAAGCCGCATATTTAGACAAAACAGCCGAAGATCCAAATTATATTGATGTACTCAATGGAAAAGCCAGACGAGTTTATGATACACCTGATAAAGGAATTCTTTGGGGCTGGGAAGTATCTGCTTATGTGATGACAAAAGCAATTGCCGCAGGAGCATTTTTATTACCATTTTTAGCAATGATATTAGGTTATCAAGTTTCCGATACGGCTAAATTGTGGTCAGCCGGAATTTCATTGGTGTTTTTAGGTTTAACAGGTTTGTTTCTAGTAATGGATTTAGATCGTCCGGACCGTTTCTTAAACGTATTACTACGTCCGCAATGGCGTTCTTGGTTGGTGCGAGGAGGTTATATCATAACGGTTTTCGGCTTGCTGGCTACTGTTTTTGGGGTAACAACTTTTTTCGGAATTACCGTAGGAAGTACAATATTAATGTGGATAACTGCATTTTTTGCAGTGATGCTTGCAATTTATACGGCATTTTTATTCGCACAAGCAAAAGGTAGAGATTTTTGGCAAAGTCCAAGTTTGGCTTTACATATGTTAGTGCACAGTGTTATGGCCGGAGCCGCAATCTTTGCAATTATATCGATGTTTGTTGATGTTGAAGCATGGTTGCCTCTAATTAAAACCGTATTGGTAAGCACTTTAATTGTAAACATTTTTACAATGATTTTAGAACTCACGATGACACATCCAACCAGATCGGCACATCACGTAGTTGAAATGATTGTTAAAGGAAGGTATAAAAATCTATTTTGGGTTGGAGTTGTACTTGTTGGAAATGTTTTACCATTAGTATTATTATTTATCTTACCAAGCATGCAAATGCTAATCGTAGCAGCTGTTTTATCCTTAATAGGAATGTATTTTACAGAAAAAATATGGATTGAAGCACCTCAAAGAATACCGTTAGCCTAAATATTGTAGATTTGTGTTTGTAGAATTATGATTTAACAAACAGGATAAAGATTAAATATAAACAACGAGTGAAATATCAATTACAAAATAGAACTAAAAAGTTTGCCATTGACATAATTAATATAAGTAAATTATTACCAAATAAATCTATTGGATGGATATTAACGAACCAAATAATACGATCGGCAACTTCTGTTGGCGCAAATTATAGAGCTGTTTGTAGAGCAAAGAGCGACAAAGATTTTATTTCTAAAATGCAAACCGTAATTGAAGAAGCAGATGAAACACTTTTTTGGTTAGAGATAATAGTAGAATTAAAAATTATTGATGATAATAATGAATTATCGAGATTATTGAAAGAAGCAGATGAGTTAGTTGCTATTTTTGTAAGTTCAGTTAAAACAGTAAAAAAAAGAATAAATAAATAAAGTTAGGATTGAATGAGTTAAGGCAAATCTAAAATCATAAATCTAAAATCATAAATCAAGAATTATGGGATATAAAAAACCATCTTTTATAGAAAATATAGCAGAAAAAATAGGAATTATTCCTAACCTGCACAAAGAAGAATACCAAAAGTTTGATGGCGATATGCGTCATTTTACCGATGAAGAGGTTGCACAGCTTTATGAAAATTTTCCACCTCCAAGCAAATGGGATAATTGGGTGGAATACAATCCTAAAGTCTGGCCAAGAAAAGAAAAAACGACCTATCAAATAGTACCAACAACGTGTTTTAATTGTGAATCAGCTTGTGGTTTAACCGCTTTTATCAACAAAGAAACACAACAAGTAGTTAAGTTGGAAGGTAATCCATACCATCCGGGATCTCGTGGTAGAAACTGTGCTAAAGGTCCGGCAACGATTAATCAAATTACAGACCCTGACCGTATCTTATATCCGTTAAAACGAAAAGGGAAAAGAGGTGATGGCGAATGGGAACGCGTTTCTTGGGATGAAGTATTAGATACCATTTCAGCAAGAATCCGTAAAGCAATTCAAGAAGGAAGACATAATGAAATTGCTTACCATGTTGGTCGTCCGGGACATGAAAAATTTATGAATTGGATTTTACAAGGCTGGGGAATAGACGGTCATAATTCGCATACTAATATCTGTTCCTCCGGAGCTCGTTTTGGTTATAATATTTGGTATGGTTACGATAGACCTTCTCCGGATCACGCAAATGCAAAATTTATTTTATTGATTTCTGCACATTTAGAATCCGGACATTATTTTAATCCTCATGCACAACGAATTATCGAGGGTAAGATGAAAGGAGCTAAATTAGCCACAATGGATCCGAGATTATCTAATACAGCAAGTATGTCTGATTATTGGTTGCCTACATATCCGGGAACCGAAGCGGCAGTTTTACTTGCTATGGCTAAAATTATTTTAGAAGAAAATTTATACAATAGAGACTATCTAGAAAATTGGACAAACTGGCAAGAATACCTTAAAGCAAAGCACAGCGATAAAGAAGTAACTTTTGAAAATTATATCGCAGCAATGATTGAGGAATACAAAGATTTTACACCTGAATATGCCGAGAACGAATCCGGAGTAAAAGCCGAAACAATTGTAGAAATAGCTAGATTAATTGGTGAAGCAGGCGAGCGTTTTGCTTCTCACAACTGGCGTGCCGCAGGAGCATCAAATCTTGGTGGTTGGGCTGTAGCTAGATGTTTGCATTTTTTATCGGTTTTAACCGGAGCAGTTGGTGCAAAAGGAGGAACTTCTCCTAATTCTTGGAACAAATTTTCTCCAACCCAACCAAATCCGCCTAAACCGCAAAAAGTTTGGAATGAACTTCATTTCCCGAAAGAATATCCATTAGCATTTTTTGAAATGAGTCAACTTTTACCACACTTTTTAAAAGAAGGTCGTGGTAAATTAGATATGTATTTTTCACGTGTGTTTAATCCGGTTTGGACTTATCCTGACGGCTTTACATGGATGGAGCAGTTTATGGATGAAAGTAAATTTGGTATGCATGCAGCTTTAACACCAACGTGGAATGAAACTGCTTTTTATGCCGATTTTGTGTTGCCAATGGGTCTTGCCTCTGAAAGACATGATTTAAACAGTTACGCTACTCATGGTGGAACTTGGGTTGCTTTTAGACAACCTGTCTTGCGTGAAGCAGCTAGAAGAAATGGAAATCCTGTAGAATATACTTATCAAGCAAATCCCGGAGAAGTTTGGGAAGAAGATGAATTTTGGATTGAGCTTTCTTGGCGCATCGACCCTGACGGAAGTATGGGAATTAGAAAACACTTTGAATCTCCATATCGTCCGGGAGAAAAAATCACTATAGACGAATATTATCAATATATTTTTGAACGTGTAAAAGGACTGCCCGAAGCTGCTAAAAAAGATGGTTTTACCGGAGCTTTTGCTGAGTTGGAATACATGAAAAAATATGGTGCTTTTGCTATTGAAGAAGGCGAATCGTATAAAATGAATGAAAAGCCTTTAACCGAAGATCAATTAAAAGGAGCTGAAATAGATGATGAAACAGGTGTAATTCGTAAAAACGGGAAAGATATTGGTGTAATGGTCAACGGTAAAGCCGTTGTTGGTTTTCCTACTCCTTCACGTAAAAATGAATTTTATTCGCAAACTATGGTAGATTGGAAATGGCCGGAATACGCCACGCCAACCTATATAAAATCACATATTCATAATGACGTTTTAGACAAATCGAAAGGAGAGTACGTTTTAGTACCGACATTTAGATTGCCAACCTTAATTCATACGCGTTCCGGAAATGCAAAATGGTTGGTTGAAATCTCTAATAGAAATCCGATTTGGATGCATCCGGATGATGCAAAAAAATGGGGTTTTAAAACCGGTGATTTGGTAAAAATGAATACAGATATCGGTTATTTTATCGATAAAGTTTGGGTAACGCAATCAATGAAACCTGGTGTTGTAGCATGTTCACACCATATTGGTAGATGGCGAAGACCACAAGATAAAATTGGTAACCGTTGGGCAACCAACACTGTTAAAATTGAAAATGACGGTAAAGGAGGTTGGAAAATGAATACTGTTTCCGGAATTAAACCATTTGACTCGAAAGATAAAGATTCTAAACGAATTTTTTGGAAAGACGGAGGTGTACATCAAAATATTACACATGCCGTACATCCTGATCCAATCAGTGGAATGCATACTTGGCACCAACGAGTTCGCATTGAAAAACCGGGACAGAATGAGAAATATGGCGATATTTTTGTAGATACCAATAAATCACATGAAATTTATAAAGAATGGCTGGCAATGACTAGACCTGCTCCGGGACCTAATGGTTTACGAAGACCTCTTTGGTTTAAAAGAGCATTTACGCCTGATAAATCACCGGGAGGACCGTATTATATTAAAGACTAATTTTTCACACCATTCGGGGTTTTGCTTTAAGTAAAACCCCGATTTTTTATGATGTTTAACCGTAAAAATTTATGAAATTAGCATTGTTTAACAATTTGATAGGATATTGTTCTAAAATAATAACGTAAATTCGCTAAATTTTACATATCAAAAATTATGATTTTATTTTTTAAAATTATCAGTTGGTTCGAAGGGATATCGTATCTACTTTTATTATTTTTAGCAACACCTTATAAGTATTTTTATCACAATGATACCTATGTAAAAATGCTTGGAATGCCTCACGGTATTTTATTTATTTTATATGTTGTTCTCGCTTATTTTATAAAACAAGAATTACAATGGAATAAAAAAACGTTTATAAAAGTTCTAGTTGCTTCGGTTTTACCATTAGGCACGTTTTTTATTGGTAAATATTTAAAAAAATAATGGATTTTAATGAAATTAAATCCTTTTTAGACCAGAAAGTTGAGCAGTATAATCATCCAAAATTTATTGAAAGTGATCCAATACAGATTCCACATCAATTCAGTAAAAAAGAAGATATTGAAATTGCCGGTTTTTTAACAGCAACAATTGCTTGGGGAAAAAGGCAGATGATTATTAAAAACGCCAATAAAATGATGACGTTACTGGATAATGTTCCATTTGATTTTGTGGTAAATCATTCCGATAAGGATTTAAAAAGCATAGAACATTTTGTGCATCGTACGTTTAATTTAGACGATTTTAAATTTTTTATACAATCGCTTCAAAATATTTATAAAAATCATCAAGGATTAGAGAGTGTTTTTGCTAAGAATATTACGAATGAAAATACGGTAAACGCGATTCATCAATTTAAAAAGGTTTTTTTTGAGATACCACATTTACAACGAATCACTAAACACGTTTCAGATCCATTAAAAGGTTCTGCTGCAAAACGAATTAATATGTATTTGCGTTGGATGGTTAGAAACGATACAAAAGGAGTGGATTTTGGATTGTGGAATTCTATCAAACCAAGTGTTTTGTCTTGTCCGTTAGATGTTCACAGTGGTAATGTAGCAAGAAAATTAGGTTTAATAAATAGAAAACAAAATGATGCAAAAGCGTTACTCGAATTAGATACAAACCTTAGAAAATTAGACCCAAAAGATCCGGTAAAATATGATTTTGCTTTGTTTGGATTGGGTGTTTTTGAAGGGTTTTAATTGGTTGTTAAAATAAAGAAAGATCCTTTACTTTGTTCAGGATGATAGTATAATATTTTTAATGTTTTATATAATAAAGTAGAAGTTATGGTGAATTTTGTGGGATAAACTAGTTATTAATAACGTTTATAGAAAGATTTTGCATTATAAAAAAAAGCGTTTTGATTAGAATCAAAACGCTTTTAATATTTAGTTTAGAATAACTTATTTAGCAATGTTAACTGCTCTGGTTTCTCTAATTACTGTCACTCTTACTTGTCCGGGATAAGTCATGTCATTTTGTATTTTTTGTGAAATATTAAAAGACAATTCTGCTGCTTTTACATCATCTACCTTAGAGCTTTCAACAATAACACGTAATTCTCGTCCTGCTTGGATTGCATATGCTTTTTGTACACCTGTAAATCCGAATGCAATTTCTTCTAAATCTTTTAATCTTTGGATATACGAATCTAAAACTTGTCTTCTAGCTCCGGGTCTTGCTCCTGAAATTGCATCACAAACTTGTACGATAGGAGCATAGAGTGAAGTCATTTCAATTTCATCGTGGTGTGCACCAATTGCATTGATTACGTCTTTTTTCTCGCCGTATTTTTTTGCCCATTCCATCCCGAGTAAAGCGTGTGGTAATTCACTTTCAGTTTCCGGTACTTTACCGATATCATGTAATAATCCGGCACGTTTCGCTACTTTTGGATCTAAACCTAGTTCGGCAGCCATAATTGCACAAAGATTTGCAACTTCACGTGAGTGTTGTAATAAATTTTGACCATAAGAAGAACGGTATTTCATACGACCGATAACTTTAATAAGCTCAGGATGTAATCCGTGAATACCTAAATCAATTACGGTACGTTTACCAACATCTATAATTTCTTGATCGATGGATTTACGGGTTTTTTTAACAACTTCTTCAATTCTTGCAGGATGAATTCTACCGTCTGTTACTAAACGATGTAAAGCCAATCTGGCAACTTCTCTACGAATTGGATCAAAACAAGACAATATGATTGCTTCCGGAGTATCATCTACAATAATTTCGACACCTGTTGCAGCTTCCAAAGCACGAATATTACGACCTTCACGACCAATAATTCTACCTTTATGATCATCAGATTCTAAGTTAAAAACCGATACACAGTTTTCAACAGTTTGTTCAACTCCTACACGCTGTATTGTAGATAATACAATTTTTGTAGCTTCTTGTTGAGCTGTTAGTTTTGCTTCTTCTAAAGTATCTTGAATGTAAGCCATTGCATCGGCTTTTGCCTCATCTTTAAGCGAATTAAACAATTCTTGTTTTGCTTCATCCGCCGAAAAACCGGAGATTACCTCTAATTGTTGTACTTGTTTTTTATGTAATTTTTCTGTTTCGGCTTTCTTTTTGTCTAAAAAGTTAAGTTTGTAATTAAAATCTTCTTCTTTCTTTTCTAGAGCAGCATTTAACTTTCTATTTTTATCTAATTCTTGAGATACTTTAGATTCTTTTTCTCTAATTCTTTTTTCGGCATCAATAATTTTACCTTCTCGCTTTTGAATCACTTTTTCATGTTGTGCTTTCATTTCAATAAAGCGTTCTCTAGCCTGAAGTTCTTTATTTTTTAATAAGGCATCTCCTTCTATTTTGGCCTTTTTTAAAATATTTTTAGCTTCATTATTTGCTTCTTTTAGTATTGAAGCTGTTTTCTTTTTTGCAATATGCACCATTTTAGATGCTTTTGTTTTTTCTAAAAATTTGGCTATGGCAAATCCGATTGCGATACCTATCATTGCACCTATTAAAGGTAGTAAAAATTGTTCCATTTTCTTTTTAATTAGTTTTATTGTTTTACTCTAATTTGAGCATTTTTTAAACGAAGGTTACTTCAGTTTAAAATATAAAAAAAACCTACATCAGTTCGGGTTATAAAACTCCATAAAACAGGTTTAGGACTAACTTGCTGCTCGAAGATCCGTAACAAAGACGGCACAATCTAACAACAAAGACTCATCCTTTTTAAAGAGTTCGTGTTGAGTTTATCAACCAATTAACTAATGTAGGCAGTATTTTTTCCTGAAAAAACAGGAAATAGTTTTATTTTAAAGAACTTATTCGTCTAAGTAAGAATCTAATATACCGTTTATTTCATCTAATTTATCCTCCACATTTTCAACCACAGCTTTATCAAATATATTTTTCACTTCTAATTGAGAAGCAAACTGTAAAGCACACATGGCTAATACATCTTGCTTGTCTTGAACGGCATAACTTTGAGCAAATTTTTTAGATAAATCACCAATTTTTTTAACCGCTTTTCTAACACCTTCTTCTTCAGATGTTTTTATGGTAAGCGGATATACTCTATCTGCTATGGTTACTTTTATCTTTAATTTATCGCTCATTCAATTACTCACTTAGCTGTACAATACACTTATCAATTTCACGAATCAAAGTGTTTATTTTTATTTTTGTTAAATGCTTATCTTCCTTACTGCCTACCATTGCATTTGCAACTTTTAACGATTTGTATTTATCTTCTAAATCCTCAATAAATGTTTCTTTATCGGAAAGATTATTTTGCAACAAATCTACTTTCTGCTTTAAAGATTTATTCTCCTCAAGCAATTGTTCTTGTTTTAAAATTAATTTAGTTAACTTATCTTCCAATAAATCAACCTTTTCCAAAATACTTTTCATTCGTTAAGGAAGTATAAACATCAAGCACAAATTTAGGACGAGTTTATTTAAAATCCAAAAAAAAGGAGTACTAATGTTAAAATTTCTTTTCTTTATCTTATTTATGGCGTAGTTTTTGTATTTTTCGCCTTGTTAAACAAGAAGTTTCATATGCAAAAAATTTATACCTCCATTTTTTTGGTTTTCCTTGCCGTTTCGGTGATTGCTCAAGAAAAATATCCTAAAAATTATTTTAGAAAACCATTGGATATTCCACTTATTTTAGCCGGAACTTTTGGTGAATTGCGTTCTAATCATTTTCATTCCGGAATTGATATTAAAACACAAAAAAGAGAAGGATTACCTGTTTTTGCAGCAGCTGATGGTTATATATCTCGAATAAAAATTAAACTCTATGGTTACGGAAAAGCTTTATATATTA
>JALSLI010000013.1 GCA_026988395.1 Flavobacteriaceae bacterium
TATAAATATAATCGTAAAGCTCATCAAGGAATTAATCGTAAAAAACCAATTGAAAAATATCTAAATGCAGCCTAAAATTCAATTATAAATCAACTAACAATGGTCTCAATAAATGAGGGTATTATACTATTTGCTTTATATTTAGATAAAAACCCACTTGAAAAGGAAAAATATAAAACCAATATTAAACAGATAATAGAAACCGGTTTTGATTGGATGCTTTCCGAACATAAAATTGCAATAAAAGTTTACACCATGCAAACCATATTTTTATTTGGTAAAGACCAATTTTGGATACACAAAGAACTTAAAATTATCTTAGAAAATAATTTACATAAAGAAAGTATTGGCTATCGCAATAGAGCTTTGAAGATTTTGGATAAAATAAATATTTTAAAATAATAAAAATAAAAAACCATCCTTTCGGATGGCTTTTTTCATAGCATTTTTTAACAACTATTTATATTTCTATAAAACATAAAATCTATGGATATTATTCAAAAGTAAACAGTTTTTATTTTATAGAAGATCGTCTATTCATATTCTCCTTGTTTTAATTCATATTCGAAAAAATCATCTATCAATAAGACTATGAAGTTGATTAAAAAATCGATTAATTAAACGTAAATCTTCTGTTATAATTTCAGCAGAACCCTGCATCTCTTGCTTAAATTTTAGTTTTTTGTTATAAGTAGTAGTTAAACTATGTGGAAAAGAAACATCTACCAAATAATTACCATTTTTATCGGCTGTTAAAGATATTTTTTCAATTTTACCTTGTAACATACCAAACTCTTCACTTGGATAATTTGCCAATTTAATATTAACTCGCTGTCCTATTTTTAATTTTCCAGAATTATGAATGGGTGCCTTTATTTTACCAATAAATCCACCAAATTTATTTGGTATAACAGTAAAAATTAAATCGCCTTGACGTACAGTTTGTCTTTCATTATAAACTTCTAAAAGAGAAACTTCACCATCTATTGTACTTTGCAAAACATAACGCATTTCCCAGTCTTTTATCGATTTTTTTAGTTGGTTATATGATTGAATAACTTGTTTAAGCATTCTATTTTCTTCTTGGATTCGTTTTATTTCATTTCCTCTTAATGAACGGTTAGAGTTACTTATTCCTTCTCTTAAATTGGAAATTGAGGATTGTAAACTTTGATAGGATCGTTGTTCTCTTAAAAAAGCTAATTCTTTTTGTTCCATTTCTCTTTTAGATAAAATACCTTTATTAAATAAATTTCTATTTCGCTTTAAATCTCTTTCTTTTAATGCTATTTCCTTTTTGTAAATTTGTTTTTGGTGAATCATAATTTGTAATCTACTTTTCGTTTCATTTACAGATAATTTATTAGCAGATAAATCATTATTAAAAGGTTGTAGTTTTTTATATAAATAATAATTTGTATAGTTTGATTCGAAAATTGCATATGCAGATTCAATATCACCTAAAAATAGTAAAGGCATTTTTTCAATAGGAAAATTAAAATTAGTATAATCGGTTTTTAAAGTATCTATTATGTTTTTTAAAAATAAAACATCCTGGTATTTTGCCGTGTTTTCTATAATTGCTAATGGTTGGTAGGCTTTTATCGAAACTGTATCTTTTACAAAAAAAGCATCAAATTTACCGGAGGATCTTGCATAGATTTTTTCAGGTGGATTTTTTGTAGTAACTATAATTTGAGTTGGAATAATATCGGGATATTTAATAAAATAAGACATCAATAAAAACAAAAAAATAAATATTAAAATTAATGTATTTCCCCATCTAATCATCCAATTTGGAACAGCTGTTAAGATTTCTTGAACTTCTTCGGAACGTATATTTATATTTTCAGGCATTTTAAAATCGATAAGATATTAATTGTTTTATTTCTTTTATTTAATTACAACCTTAATTTGGGTTACATTTTTTTAACTTCCTAATTCTAATTGATTTTTAACCAATTCAAAATATTTTCCTTTTAATTTAACCAGTTCATTATGATTTCCTTTTTCTACGATTTCACCCTTTTCTAAAACCACTATTTGATCGGCATTTTTTACCGTACTTAATCTATGAGCAATGACAACTACAGTTTTATCTTTAAAAAAAGCATTCAAATTTTCCATAATAATTTTTTCATTATTTGCATCTAAAGCACTGGTTGCTTCATCAAAAAATAATATTTTTGGATTTTTATATACAGCTCTTGCTATTAACAAACGTTGTTTTTGTCCGGTACTCAAACCAATACCTTCTGTACCTATTTTCGTATTATAATTTAAAGGAAGATCTTCTATAAACTCTCGAATATTAGCTACCTTTACTGCATGTTCCAATTTCTTGGTATCGACAAATTCTTCGCCAACAGCAATGTTTTTGGCTATAGTATCATTAAAAATATATCCTTCTTGCATTACGACACCACAATGGTTACGCCAAGCTCTTTGTGAAACATTGCTCAAATTATAATTTCCTATAAAAATATCTCCTTTTTCCAAATCATAAAATTTTAAAAGCAATTTCATTAATGTTGTTTTACCGCTTCCACTTGTTCCTACAATTGCTGTAACTTTATTAGTTGGAATTTTCATATATAATCCTTTTATTACCGGTTCTAAACCGCCGATATACCTAAACGTTACATTTTTTAAAATAAAATCTTTTTTTGGTATGTTTATAATTTTTTGTTCTTCTCTATTTTCTTCATTAGGCTTATTATGTATTTCCGCTAATCTTTCGATAGATATTTTAGCATCTTGTAAATTACGCATAAAACTAATCATTTGTGTTACCGGTGCATCTAATTGCCCAACAATATAACTTATTGCCATCATCATCCCTAAAGTTATTTGTCCGTCTATCACTAATTTAGCAGATAAAACCGAAATAATAATATTCTTTAGCTGATTTATAAATTGTGAACCTACGGTTTGGGTTTGTTCTAATGCCAAACTTTTCATACTTATTTTAAAAATTCTTGCTTGAGTAAATTCCCAACTCCATCGCATTTGTCTTTCTGCATTATGTAATTTAATTTCTTGCATACCGTTAATAAGTTCAATTTCTTTACTGGATTCTTGGCTCATTTGTGAAAAACGCTTATAATCTAAAGTTTTTCTTCTTTTAAAAAAAAACAGTACCCAAGAAAAATATAATATACTACCAATCAAAAAAACGATAAATATCAAAGGACTATAATACATTAAGACAAAACTAAAAATGATTAAATTTATAAAAGAAAAAATTGTACTTAAAGAAGATGTTGTTAGCAAACTTTCTATACGCTTATGGTCACCTATTCGCTGTAAAATATCACCGGTCATTTTTGTGTCAAAATAAGAAATCGGTAAATTCATTAATTTGATAAAAAAATCGGAAATTAATGAAATATTAATACGTGTACTTAGATGCAATGTAATCCAACTTTTAATAATTTCAAGAGCTGTCTTACCTACAAATAACATAAGTTGTGCGATTAAAATCAAATAAATAAAATTAATATCTTGATTTTTTATACCAACATCTACAATACTTTGTGTTAAAAACGGCGTAATTAAGTTTAAAAGGCTTCCTGCCAATAAACCAATAATTAATTGAATTACAAAACGCTTGTATTTAATTAAGTATTTTGAAATAAATTTAAAGCCAAACGCCTCTTGTTGTTCTATCTCTAGATTTTCATTATAAAATTTTGGGGTAGGTTCTACAATAAGTACAATCCCTTCTTCTGTTTTTTCGTTGGCATTATTACCTATCCAAGATTTTAAAAATTCTGTTTTTGTAAATGCTATTAAACCGTGAGCAGGATCACTAATGTAGTATTTATCTGTCTTTCCTTTTTTAAAAGGAATTAATTTATAAAATGTAGAAACTAATTTATTCTCTTTTTTTTCTTTGGACATTTTATACAACACGACATAATGTTGTTTGTTCCAATGTAAAACACAAGGTAAAGGTACTTCATAAAGTTTTTCCAGACTCGTTTGCAAACCAATGCTTCTAAAACCTATTTTTTCAAAAGCCTCACTTAAACCTAATAAACTACTTCCTTCACGGGTTGTTTCACTTAATTGTCTTAACTGCTCTATACTTAATTGTTTGCCATAAAATTTAGAAATTATTTTTATACAGGTTGGACCACAGTCCTTGGATTCTGTTTGGTAATATGTTGGAAAGTTTTTTTTCAATTATGTTTAAATATAATAAGTTAATATCGAAAATTAAAGATTAAAAATCAAAGTTGGTGTTATTACCACCAACTTTGAAAAGAATAAATTTTAAATACAATAGCCTAAATGATTTAAATTATCATATAAACAAGTACATCCTCCACAATCAAAATTTGTTGTACATTGAATTAATTCTATATGGCATTTTCTTTTACCACCATTAACACTTTTTTGTTCTTGCTTACCTAGAACTTTACCTAATTTTTTTAAATTTTTCATTTTTTTGAAATTTTAAAATTAATAATATACTTAGAGCATTTTAAGACAGTCTAAGTTTCTGTCTAATCTTTCGCGAAAAGATATAATTTATATAAAAATTCCTATATTAAATAGGACAGGGCATTTTTTTAGGTTGACAAAATCCTGCTAATTCGCAATATTTAAATCCCGATGGGCAGAATGATCTATTTTTTTCCAAAACTCCTCCTCTAATACTTTTTTGTTCTTGTTTATTTAGAACTTTACCTAATTTTTTTAAACTTTTCATTTTGTTAAAATTTAAAATTAATAATATACTTAGAATATTTTAAGAAAGTCTAACTTTCTGTCTAATCTTTCTCCAAAAAAATATTTCATTGAATAGTTTTTATTACTATTATGCAATAATATAAACATACAAAAATCAAAGTTGGTGGTAACACCAACTTTGAAAATGAATTAATGACAATACATCTCATATTCTTTTGTACTCACACAACTTTCCATAGAATTACACCATACCATACTATTATGTTTACATGTATCTGCAATCGATAAAGGAAACCCTCCTTTAATAGATTTTAGTTTTTTTACATTTAATTTTTTACCTAATTTTTTTAAATTTTTCATTTTTTTGAAATTTTAAAATTAATAATATACTTAGAGCATTTTAAGACAGTCTAAGTTTCTGTCTAATCTTTCGCGAAAAGATATATTTTTAATTACGTATACTATTTTCTTGTATTTTTTTGTTAAAATTATTATTATCCAAAATATTACTTACATTTTCTAATTCTTCTATAAAAAGAGCTAAATCCGTTAATTCGTATTCTTTAGGAAATTCGCGACCGTTTATATAAATAGCAGGTGTAAAATTAATCTGGTTTTTAAGGCACCATTTTTTTTCTGCTTCCAACACTTCATTATAATTTACTTTATTACAAACAGAATACGTACTTAACCATTTCTTGACATCTACACCATCTGTATAAATTTGATGTATTGCTTCTTTACATTTTTCTTTATCTTTATGATATAAATTCATTAAAATATTAGAGATAATATAAGCCGTATTCATTTTATCCTCTATATTTATATTAAAACGAATTACAGCTTTAAATTCATCGGAATTGTTTTTTAATAAATTTTCTAATGCCTGGTGTTTATCTTTACAAAAACCACATAAAGGATTGGTAACCAAAATAATTTCATTTTTAGCTTGAGGATTACCAAATATTATTTCAGAGACTTTATTAATATTTGTTTCTAATATTTGACTTTTAATTAATAAAGAAATAAAAATGGACGGATTACGTTTAAATTTAAATGATACTATTTGTTCTTTTTTAAGTTCTATATTATTTTTTATTATGCTTTTTATTGTTCTATACAAAAAGAATACTGTAATTGCAATACCAAAAACCATAAAAAAATCTTTTGAATTTAAATAAAAATCAAAAGATGTATTAAATAGTGTAAGCAATGCTTGTAATACTAAAATCATAGCAGTAAACAAACACAAAGGACACCATTTTTTTACTTGTACTGCTTGGTAGTAAATAGAATATACAACCATTGGTAATCCCAACAAAGATATTATTTGTAAAAAACTATTTTGACTACTTAAAAACAAATAAGAAAAATACCAAGCAACTGCTATAGTTATAAAATAGACAAAACTTAAATCACTTAATTTGAAAAATCCGAAAATTCTTGATCCTTTTGATTGTAATACGGCATCACAACTTGTCTTTTTGGTTGCTCCACAAATTTTATCGGTTGTTGCAGATTTTAAACCAATCTCATGTTTAACCAATAAATAACTAACACCCACACCTAATATAGAAAAAAAAATTTCCAACAAACCATATTGGAAAACCGGTCTTTTAATTAACACCGGAAAAAAACTCATTAATATCAGACTAAAAAATAATACACGATCTACAAGATGATTTGTTTTGCTGTCTATTTGTGATTCTCCAGGTTCTGTTGCTACAAGAATACCTGACCAATCATTTAAAAACTTATCTACGGAAACCATTTTATTATTTCCATCTGTAAAGGTAAATTTTATTTTTTCATGCCGTTTCTCGACCAAAACCAATTCATCAGAATTATCATTTTTAAGATGTGCTATAAATGATTTGGGCAATTGTTTTAAAACGTCTTTGGTTTGTGGCACATCTAATGCCAAATTATCAAAACCAAAATGATCTAATACACCTGTAATAGCGTGTAAACTAGGGTAAGATGGATGGCTCTTTAATTGTAATTCCAACTCCTGTTTATCAAATGAGAAACTATTTTTTTGCAATAGTCTTTCTAAAATAAAATATAAGCTATTTTGCATTTTTAACATTTTTAATTACTGCAATTTGCTTAATTTTAATACAAAAAAAAACTGCAAATTCATTTTTGCAGTTTATTAGTTCAAATTTGTTTTTTTTAATTGTTTAAAAAATCCGTAAAATCAGTTACATATATATCTGAATAAGAACATATTTGATTTCTTACCGGTCTTACAATTATAACATCATGCGGATGGAATAACAAAAAATCCGGATTGATTGTTATGCTACTTCCTCCTTCTCCGTTAATATTATAGGTAAATAAATATCCCTTTACAAAATTATCATTATTTAGTGGATGTGGTGCCACATACAATTGTGTTGTTAATGATAATTCCGGTAAGTGTTTTATTTTTGTAAAGGGTCTCTTTACATATATTTCAATACAATCTTCATATAAATTAGATTGTAATTCATCTATAACACCTTCTACCACGGCCAATTGTTGCATCCATTGGTTATATAATTCTGATGGATTGTTAACTGAGTCATCAATAGGTGGATCTAAATTTTCTATAATCCCTAAACCTGGACCTCTCAACAAAGGACTATCATCAAAACCTAAATTAAGTCTCAACACACTTCGAATTCTTTGAGCCTCAATTAAAAAAGAATTATTAATAATTCCAGTCTGTAGCTCCTGACTCAAATTGATAATTCCATTATTATTAGAGGCAACACTTCTAAAAACATCTCTAACAAGATTATTACTAACAAGAATTTTACCCGTAATATAACTGTACAAGCGAATTTTTAAAACTGAAATACTTTGCGTGGAAGTATTTCTTTCGTACATATCATTCTTTTCGTTAAGTTGATTATTCACCGGTTTACGATCGTTAAATTCATCACCGTTATTTACACATGATGATATAATAAAAATAATGGAAAAAAATAAAAATTTTACAGGAAGTCTCATAATATTACAAATTTAACAACATAATTAGATGTATTTTTTGGATAAAAAAAATATGGATTCATAAACAAAGTTTATTACTTCATATGTTAGTGCTTTTATTTCATATTTGAAAGTCTGTTAACAACCAAATCCTTTCTTCTACTAGCAACCGGAATAGTGGTGTCACTAATAATTAAGTACCCTTCTGGAAGGTATTTTTCTATAAAATTTACATTAACCAAATAAGACTGATGCGGTCGTATAAAAAGTTCTTCAGATAATAGCTCCTTTGCTTTTTTAAGTGGTTTTGATATTACAATCGGTTTTTTATCTTGTATGTAAAAAGTTGTATAATTTCCATCGGATTTACAATACAATATCTTATCTTCATCAACAATGTGATATGCCTCCAAAGTCTTTAAAACAATTCTGTTTTTGGTGTTTTTATAATAAAAATCGTCAGAAATTTTTATTTGTTCTTTAATCTTGGGGGTTTCCGTTTTTAATACTTTTGAAATAGCGTCCTTAAATTCAAAGTCATTAATTGGTTTTAAAAGATAATCTATTGCCCCTAAACGAATTGCTTTAATAGCATGCTCATTAAAACCGGTAATAAAAATTATTTTACAATTGACTAAGGATACTTCTTTTAATAAATCGAAGGAAGTACCGTCAGATAATTCAATATCTAACAACAATAGATCTGGCTGTAAAGTATTGATCAAAGTAACACCTGTTTTAACGCCATCTGCCTCTCCAACAATTAGAAGTTGTTTTTTAAAATACTTTATCAATTTATTTCTAACAGCATTTCTTATATGCAACTCATCATCAATAATTACTGTTTTTATCATATTTCAAATATATAAGGAATTTTAAAACTAACAATCACACCTTTGTTATTTTTATTAATAATTTTTACAGATTCAGCTGTTAATTTGTAAATTAATCGTTTTAACAATTTTGTCGAACTCATTTTTTCACTGTCTGTTTCTATAATTCCCTTCCCATTATCAGTGATGGTACAAAATAAATAATTATCATCTACTAATTTTAATTCAATTTTAATAACCCCTTTTCTTTTTAGTGACTTAAAACCATGTATAATGGCATTTTCTACAAAAGGCTGAATTAACATAGGCGGAATCTTAACACTATCTGTTTCTATTTTCTTATCGATATCTAACTTGAAATCAAATATGTCTTGAAAACGAAATTGTTGCAATTGTATATATTTAACCAATGCTTCCAATTCATCTTCTAAAACAACAAAATCTTTAGTAGAGTTATTAAAAATGATACGCAATAATCTTGAAAATTTATTAATATACAATACTGTTTTATCAACATCTTCTTTTACTAAATTTTGTAAAGCAGAAAGGACATTTGAGGTAAAATGCGGATTCATTTGTGAACGAAACAACCTTTGTTGCATTAATAATACATCTCTGCTATGTTTTAATTTTCTCTTTTGTAACCATAAAAGCAATACTAAAAAAGTCAACAACAAAACACTTACAGCTCCAAATAATATTATTTGTCTCTGTTTTAATTCACTATTTTTTAACTCCATTTTTTGTTTTTTTACCAATAGTTCTTTTTCCTTTTTATTGGCTTTTTCCAGTGCTGTAAATTTTGCTTTTTTACGTTTATTGGCATCTTTTAATAGAAAAATATAAAAAGAATCTAAATCTTTTTCAATAGAATCGAAATTATCCCTTTTAAGATATGAGTAATGGATTTTATTCTTTAAAAATTCTTTAAATACATATAGTGAAACAGAAACATCCTGTACCGAATCTATGTAATTAGGAAAAGAATTTAAATCTTTATTATAAAGTAAACTAGCATAATACTTGTTTAGTGCTAAAATGCCATATTCTTTTTTATCTTTGTCTGTCTTCTCCCCAATTTTTTCATATGCCTTTAAATAAAAATAACTGGCTTTTTCATATTTTTTTAAATCATAATTAAAATCGCCAAAAGCCTTATTTATCAAAAATACCAAATAGTTATCTTTAATCCTTAAATTATATAAACTATCTAACAATTTATTGGCTTTTTGATTATTATGTAAATAATTTAAATAATTGGCCTTACTAATACTTGATATTATTGCATTTCGTTCATCTTTTAAATTTTTAAATACAGAAATCGTTTTATTATTTACAGCATAAACACTATCAATAGCACCTATACCCTCAAAAATTTTAGCCTTTAAATTATAGATATATCCCAAAGCATGTAGATCTCTATTTTTATTAAGTATCCTTTTAAAACGGTTTAAAGTATAAAGAGCATCTTCGATTTTATTTTGTGCATAATAATACTTAGCCAAATTATAATAATAATTTAACTCTCTTTTATTAGTTAAACTGTCTTTAGACAATTTAATTGCTTTTTCAAAAAAATAAAAAGCGGAATCTATATTATTTAGAATTTTATATTGATAAACACCATTCTGATATAAATATTCTTGTTTTAAAGAATCTACTGTCTTAGTTGAAACTAATTTATTCTGTTGCTTTATAAAATAAGAAGTAGAGTCCTTTGCTGTTTTAAGTACACGTAAAAAACCTTTCTGAAACAAAATAATATTCCCATCGCTTAACTGGCTTATTTGTTTATTTTTTTTACACGAAAACAAAACCATAAAAAAAACTAAAAAAACACTAAATTTTATTTTCATAAAAACAAAAATAAGCATTTAAAATAATACCAAACTTAAAAAATCTTCCTTATTTTTACCATTCTAAAACAAAACAAAATGAATTACATTTTATTTGATGGCGAACATCGCGATAATTTGCTGCCACTAACCTATACCAGACCGGTTTGCGAAATTAGAATTGGTATTTTAACCATTCGTGAAAAATGGGAAAAACTATTAGGTTTTACTACGACTACTTTAACGGAAGAATATTTACAAGAAAAATATCCTATGGTAGAAATGGAACAAAATATTATGATTAACGCTTCCTTTTTACCTACCGAGAAAATAGTAGAACAAATAAAAAGTTTAAAAGAAAATGAAGCCATTTTTAAAGCTGATGAAATTGTAGCTTTTTTCACTACAAATAGCCAAAAAGAAGTTAATTTTGATTTATATACCATTTATGAGATAAACGATCATTTCATCCAAATTAAAAATACTTGGGATATTTTTTCGTATAATGCTATTGCTATCCAAGCAGATTTTGATTTGATAACAAAAAATCGTGAAAGTGCCGAAATTCCTTCGCATATTAATGCAATAAACAAAGAAAACATCTTTATTGAAGAAGGTGCTACGGTACATTTTAGCTCATTAAATGCAAGTAATGGCCCTATTTATATTGGAAAAAACACCGAAATTATGGAAGGAGCTTTGGTAAGAGGTCCATTTGCTTTATGCGATAACAGCACCTTAAAAATGGGAGCAAAAATTTATGGCGGAACAACAATCGGACCGCATTGTAAAGTTGGTGGTGAGGTAAATAACACCGTATTCTTCGGTTATGCAAATAAGGCTCATGACGGATTTTTAGGTAATTCCGTTATTGGTGAATGGTGTAATCTTGGAGCCGATTCCAACAACTCAAACCTTAAAAATAATTATGCCGAAGTAAAATTATGGAATTATACCAAAGAACGTTTTATAAAAACCGGTTTACAATTTTGCGGATTAATTTTTGGCGATCATTCTAAATGTGGTATCAATACCATGTTTAATACCGGAACTGTGGTTGGTGTAAGTGCAAACATTTATGGTGGTAATTTCCCAAGAAATTTTATTCCTTCTTTCGCTTGGGGCGGAAATGCAGGTTTTAAAGAATATAACCTCAATAAAGCAAAGGAAGTTGCCAAAATAGTAATGCAACGTAGAAAAGTAGAGTTTAATGAAATTGAAGAGAAAATATTTGAAACCGTTTTTGAAATCTCTAAAAAATACCGGAATTTTTAACCCGTATTACTGAACTTATTCTAATAAAAATCGGCATCTTCACGTAAAATTTTCACAAAATGATACCCTTTTTTTTGAAAACCTTCGCGTTCGTAAAAAACATGTGATTTTTTGTTCTCAATATAAGCATTTAATTCACAGGCTTCGATATTTTGTGATTTTAAATAAGTAAAAATCCAATGTATAAAAGCTTTTCCATAACCTTTACTTTGTAAATCCGGATGGATAATTACTTGATCTAATTCAGATGATTTACCTATATAATGTCTTGTCATGTACCAAATACCACAAATACCAATTAACGAATTATCTAAGTACATTCCGGCACACTCGTAATTTTGCTCTGCCATTTCCAAAACACGTTTCTGTAGTAAATCCGGAGGTGTTTTAGTATTTAACAATTTTAAAAGAGGCATTATTTCTAAAATGTTTTTTTTCGGAATTATTCTAAATTCTACATTCATTTATAGTAAATTTGTTGCATCAAAGATATCTTTTTTATGCGAATATTATTTATACTTTTAACAACGATTTTTTTTCTTTCTTGTAAAAACGAAAAACCGCTTACACCACAAGAATTAAAAACAGGAACATTTAAAACCACATTAAACAATAGTGATGTTTCTTCGGTTGCCACCAGAAATGACAGTATACAAGTAGAAACTTATAACAATAAAAAAGACACTTTTTACATTAGTTGGAAATCGGATTTTGAATATATTTTAAAACAAAAACATCCAAAGACCAGTTTGGATAGTATTGATTTTGTGGTAAAAATAACCGGAATTCACGGAAATTCTTATACCTTTAAGGCACATTACAAAGGCAATAAATATGTTCAAAAAGGAACTGCTACAAAAATAAAATAATTTTATGAACAACGAAAAACTGAAATTACGGAAAGGCATCAAATTTATGGCAATTACATTGCCTTTACTATTCTTGGCTCCTTTTCTTATGTTCCTTGGCTTTAAAGCAATTGGTAGAGACGCAAATATATTAGGCATTATTTTAGTGATTATAGGAGCTCTTGTAGCTCTTACGAGTATCGGATTAATGTATTTAGGCATCAAAAATTTATTAGACCATCTTTTTGAAAAATAAAAAAATGCACCTTAAACGTTCACTTACTAAATTAACACAATGGGAGCATTGGCCAACTTTTATGTTTTATGCTCCACTACTACCCTATTTTTTATATCAAACACTAAAAAACAAAAGTTTTACCTTTTTTTTAAATACCAATCCGTCAATGCATTATTCCGGTAACGGAACTGAATCAAAATTTAAAACGTTGCAATTGATTCCGGAAGCGTACAAACCCAAATCCGTTTTACTACCTAAAAATTCATCCTTATCGGAAGCAATGTATAAAATGAAAAAAGCGACTATTTCATTTCCTATTATTGCTAAGCCTGATTTGGGTTTTAGAGGTTATTTGGTAAAAAAAATCAATTCAAAAAACGAATTAAAAACATATTTAGATAAAAATAATTCCATCAATATTATTTTACAAGAATTTATTTCTTTACCAAATGAATGTGGTGTTTTTTATTATCGCTTACCAAATAAAAAGGAAGGGAAAATCACTTCCATAACACTAAAAAAATTTTTAACCGTTACCGGAGATGGAAAATCAACCTTATCGGAATTAATCTTACAAGATTCACGTGCTTTTTTATATTATGATTTATTAAAAAACTTACATAAAAACCGAATGGACAAAGTCATCAATCAAGGTGAAAAAATAGTTTTAACCGTTATAGGAAATCATTCTAAAGGCACACAATTTTTAAATGGAAATCATTTAATCACAAAGGAATTGGAACAAACTTTCGATAAAATAAACCAAGAAATTAAAGGTTGGTATTTTGGAAGATTAGATATTAAATACCAATCTTTTGAAGACTTATTACAAGCAAAAAAATTTAAAATTTTAGAAATAAATGGTATTATTGCTGAACCAACACATATTTATGATGCATCGGCAAAAAATGCAAGTTATCTAAAAGCAATAAAAGAAATTAAAGCAAATTGGGAGGTGATTACCAAGATTGCAAACCTAAATAAATCTATTTTAGGATTAAAAAATCCTAAATTAAAAACTTATGTAAAGGAAATGGTATATCTTAGAAAATATGCTAAAAAACTAAAACAATTAAATAGTGTAAATTAAACGTTTAATTCTTGATTTTTAGGTGTTGTAGGATTATACCCGAAATCGGCATCAGGTAATTCAATACCTAACTGTGAGATGATATAACCAATACTTGCAAAATGATGAATTGCATGACTATGTGCTTGGATTAAAGCAGATGCCAAAGTATAATTTACCGTTACCATACCCAATCCTAAATCATCGGAAACTTGTACTAATTGATTAAAATCTATATGGTTTAAAGATTTCAATTTTTCTATTATTTGATTAAAATATGCTAATCCAACAGTAGTTTTAGTTTCAGCTAATTCATTTCTTTTTCGAGCAGTTAAATCTACTTTTTTATCGTTTAATCCTTCAAAAATACAATCAAACACATCTAAAATATGACGCATATGTCCGCCAATACTAGAATAATAAGGAGCAATAGATGTATTGCTGTATTGCTCATCAGAAATAGAGTTTAGTAGTGTAACTCCTCTTTCTAAATTTTTAATAATAGCGTTAGTCATAGTTAAATAAAAGTTTAGACGCGAATATACGAATTAATTACAAAGGTAAAATAATATCTTTCTCTAAACAAATTGAAGGATAAATTAATATCCGAAAATTCGTTTAAAAAAGGATTTCCGTTCTTTTTTAGATTGTAATTTTTCTTTATTGTTATTGTTAGTACTGTCTTGAAGTTTTTCTCCTTTATGGTCTACATTTTCTATAATTAAATTTTCAACAAATTCATCATAAGTTGTTCCTAAATTATCTAAATAACCTTCTAAATATTTCTGAGCAAATTCCATATCATTTTCCTCTTCAATAGCTTTTAATTTTTTGTAAATAGGAATCATTGTCTCTATCGCTTTTTTAGGTGCCGGTTTTCTAAAAGCTTTATAACCGATAATGTTACCATTTTCATCTTCCTTTATCACGAAATCGGTATATACCCAATAGTACCTTCCGGTTTTTGCCATATTTTTAACAATTGCCAATATATTTTGTTTGTTCTGAATGCGTTCCCATAAAATTTTGAAAAGTACTCTTGGCATTTCCGGATGGCGAACGATATTATGACCGGAACCTACCAATTCGTATTCTTCATATCCGGAGATTTCTACAAAATCTTCATTACAAAACTCAATAACACCTCTGGTATCTGTAACACTCATCAATATTTTATCGGAATCAATTTTTATTTCTCGATCTACCGGTTCCGGAACAGGTAACCGTTTTTTTCTTTTTGGTGCATCAGGATTAAAAATTATTTCCCAATCTTTTTCTCTTTCTGGTTCCATAATAAATGATTTTAAGGATAAAAGTACTGTTACCTAAGTTAACTTAGGTAACAGTATCATATAAAAAACTACTGTAAAAATACTTGATATGCTGTTGCTAATGCTAAAATTATAAACAACGCACTTAAAATATAATTAATATTTTTAGCAATGAATTGTGCTTTTTTTGCAATAATATCGGCAAAAGTAGCATATGTGGCAAAAAGTGAAAATGCACCTAGTACGGCTCCTACAACATAAATAACCGAATATGGCATTTCAATTTGCATCCAACCTTTACTTTCCGCTAAAGTTGCCATTGCCAAATAAAACGGAACTGCCAACATATTAAGACTAGACATCCCTAATCCAATAATAAAATCGTTACCTTGTTTTTGTTTTCCTTCTGATTTAAATTTTTTACGTGCTTGTGTAAAAAAGAAAACGGATAATGCTAATAACACAAAAATTGCAGCAGTTTTTAATTTGGTAATCACTTCCGGATGTGCTACTAAGTATTTAGCAAAAAACACCGCAACAAAAGCTTGAATAAAAACTACAGATGCAGCTCCGGCTGCAAATTTAATTCCGGCTTGCTTTCCTTTTTCAATACTGGTTCTTGCTGAGGTCATATTAAGCATTGACGGTGCTAATAAACCTATAAATGCCGCTAAATAACCTACTATAAAAGGTATAATATAATTCATTTTACTTTTTTTACTGTTAAACATTTACGAAATTGAGCCAAAGATAAATCTAAAATCTAAATTTGGCTCGCTTTCTACTAACTAAAATCAATCTTCTTAATCTTCCGGGTAAGCTGATGGCGGTACAGGTTCCGGAACAATATTTTTATCCAGTTTTCCTTCTTTTGCCAATTTTTCAATTTCCCATTGTATTTCTTCTGTATTTTGATGGATAATATTAACCGGTTTTAATCCAATGTGCTTAGAACCTTTTTTCAATAAATATCTTAAAAATAAGGCCAATAACACCATCCAAATAAACATAATTACTTTTTGCATTGTTGGATCATCTGTAATTAAAGAATATAATTCTCTTTTGGTAGATATTAATCCCGGAGAGCCATCTGCATGTGTTCCAAATAATACCGTAGCATCCAAAAAGTGTTTATGTGCACTATAAAATAAGGTATAAGGTAAATATCCTAATGCAAATCCCATAAATCCAACCAAAGTATTAAGATATCCCATACCAATACGCATGTAAGAACGAATCTCACAACCAATCAAAGTAACTGCTCCGAATCCTAAAAATAAACCTCCTAAGAAATTACCGGCAGTTAAACCTGCTTTTACACTATTACCTAATGCCGGTGAAACGCCAAAGAATCCCCAAGCAATTAACATAAATACCAACATTAACACCCAAGTTGTAACCACACCTATCATTGGTGCATAACTTCTCATTAAGGTACGCGTAATTTTTGGTACACCCATTTTAGCATATTTATCATCATTGTTGGTCATATCATCTGATGTTTCTAAAGAAACCAAAGAACATTCTGTACCATAACCACTTTTAGATAATGCAATACCTGCAACAACACCTGCTAATAATGTCATTACTACAAACATCGTATTACGGTCTGCAACAGATTTACCAAAAGCAGCTAATTTACCGTTACCAACAATATGTTGCATCCATTCTGTTCCTGAAAATGCACCATATAGTGCAGCAAATAGGAATAATAATGTAAAAGATAAGGCAATCCAAAACATTGGGTTTTTCTTCCAACTATATCCCGGTTTGTAAGTAGCTTGCTCTCCTTTATCTGCATTTTTCACATAAGCCAAAGTTTCTTGATGTTTAAAGTAATTGGCTAAGCCCATTTTTTCCATAAACAGAAAACCTAAGGCTCCACCCATTGCCATAAAAATAACAGAACCGAAAGAACGAATTCCCATAAACGGAATTCCTCCCATTAAATGTGTTAAAGTACAACCTCCGGCAAGACGTGTTCCGTAACTAAAAAATGCCCCTCCAATAAAGGAAACAATTAATGCTTTTTTAGAATAATATGCCCAACCTCTAAATTCTTTTTCCATTCTAGTTACTAAATAACCTCCTATTATCATTCCTACAATTGGCCAACCGATTCCCGGAGTAAAAACACCTCCTTCAGGAATAATATTTCCATTAGTATCTACACCGTAATTACCGTATAATTCAGAATAAAATCCAAAAATATTATTAATAAATACCTCTAAACTTCTAAACATCCTCCCTAAATCGGTAGTTACACTAATGTGCATTAGATTTGGTGTTTTTCCTGCTCCTGCTTTGTATAACCAAATTCCAATCATATAGATAATTTGTGCTACGGCAAACAAAATACCTGCGTACACATAAGACCACTGATTAGTAATTAATTTTTTAAATGAAATTTTATTTTTACTCATTTTGTTAAATATTTTATTTGTTAAAGGAAAATAAAACCCAACTAAAAATTAGTCAGGTTCTATTGCTGTTAGTTTTTTAGAAGTCTAACTGTACTCTAAACAAGTGTTGGTTTAAATTACCAAGAGCGTCATTATCATCTGTCATTACATAATTATACATCACTCTTGCATGTGCATTTAAGTACCAATTTAAACCAAAAGTAATATTGTTAATATCTTGCGGCAAACCTACATTTGCTGTTACCACATCATCAGATGCATTCATTGTTGAATATCTTGCCAATACTTCTAATGCACCATATCCTCCGTTATCAATATCATTTTTAGGTTTTACTCTACCAAAAGCACCGTGTTTATAAGGTCTGTGCTCTCCTGTTAAGAAATAACTTGCAAATGCATAGTAACTACTCATTTTATAATCGGCTCCGGAAGCATCCCAAGATTGTGTTTTATATTCACCTTGCAAAGATAAAGAACCAAATGTAGAACCAAATTCTAAACCTAAGTCTGTTCTATTATCAGCTCCCGGGAACACATAATGATATTTTCCGGAAGTTTGATCTGCTCCCATATGATTCTCTGCTCTAAATTTTAAATCTGAATATGGACGATTTGCATAGTTAATACCTAAATGCACCAATTTATGTGCTTCTTTATCATTTAAAACAGTACCGGCAACTCTTGCGACTACATTCATACCATTCTCTAAATTAGAGTCTGCAAAACCAGCACTGCTAGAACCATTATTGGTTAATGCTAATTGAAAAGTAGCTTTACTATCTAGCAATCCGAAATTTTCGTAGTGAAAACCACTTCCCCAACGGAAGTTTTGCATAGAAGTAAGCATTGCTCTTTCATAAAAAGACATATATTTACTACTTGTTTGCATATCTAAACCGGTTGGCTCAGCTAGGCTACCAAAGGTAAAATTACCATATTTACCTGCCGTATATTTTATATATACATCTCTAAACCCTAAACTTCCATGAGCAAAATCAGTTTCTACTTTATATTTTATTTTTTTTGCTATCTTACCTGCCACAGAAAAATGCACTCTTCTAAACTCATTCTCATTTAACCCATTATCTGCATCTGCACGCTTTAAAAATTCATAATCATATTGTATTCTACCATTTATCTTAACAGTAGGTTTAAATTGTACTTTTACTTCTTTTTTATCTTGAGCATGAATACCCAAACTAAAAATTACCATTGCTATAAATAATACTATTTTTTTCATTTCTATATTGTTTAAAATTATTTATTATTTTGAATTAACGATGCAAATTTCCAACAATTAAATAGTTTTATTTGTAACTTGAGTTACATTAAAAGATAATTTAATCTTTTAATTTTGTGCCATTATTAACTTATAAAAAAATAACAGATAAAATGAAAACAATAAATAAAATTAGTTTACTGATTTTTATATCGCTACTAGCATTAGCTTCGTGTAAAAATGCAGATGAAATTAAAAAACGTGAATTGGCAAAGAGACAAGCCAATCAAATAGCACAAATTACGCCTGTTGAAAAACCTGCTAATCTAGGTGAAATTAACAAAATTGATGCTAATGAATTTGAAAAAATAATTCAAGACAAAAATGTACAATTAGTTGATGTTAGAACTCCTGAAGAATATGCCGAAGGACACATAAAAGGTGCTGTAAACATCAATTTTAAAAAAAGAACTTTCCCTGATTACATCAATGTGATCGACAAAGACAAACCTGTTGCTGTTTATTGCCGTTCTGCTAATAGAAGTGGCAAAGCTGCTTTAATTATGCAATCTGAAGGCTTTAAAAAAATATACGATTTAGATGGAGGGATTAAAGCGTGGAAAACTGCCTCAAAAGAATTATCTACCGAAGATAATAAAAACAATCAAAAAGTACAAAAATTAATTGAAGAGAAAAAAGAACAATTAAAAGGAGAGCCTGTTGTTGGTAAAAATCACCAAGTTGGTGTAACTGATTTTGAAAAATTGGTAAAAGAAGGAAAAGTTACTTTAGTTGATGTCCGTACGCCAAAAGAATATGCACAAGGTCATATTGACGGTGCTATTAATGTGGACTGGAAAAATAGACACTTTGCCGATAACATAACTAAAGTTGTTGGTAACGATAAACCAGCTGCTATTTATTGTCGCTCAGGTAATCGTGCTACAAGAGCAATGTATGCAATGGATGCTTTAGGTTACAATGAAATTTATAATTTAGAACACGGAATTAAATCTTGGAAAGCAGAAAATAAACCTTTAAAAACATTAGAAGTTAAAGGAGATATACATCATTTAGATGTAGAAAACTTCAACAATGCCATTCAAGGTCAAGTTGGTAAACTCATAGATATTCGAACTCCAAAAGAATATGAAGCATATCATATTCCGGGAGCAATTAATATTGATTATAAAAAAGATAACTTTAAAGAGGAAATGGAAAAACTGGGTAAAGATGTACCTGTTCTAATTTATTGCCGTTCAGGAGGTCGTTCCGGTAGAGCTACAAAACTTTTAGACAAAGAAGGATTTAAAGTATACAATTTGAATAAAGGTATTCTTAAATGGAAAGAAAAAGGAATGCCGGTAGAAGGTAAAAACACAAAGGCACACGATGGTGGTGAAGAAGGATGTTAATACTGTTTTGTTTGTTAAACCTTAAACCTGCAAAGATTTTCGTAGCGAAAAGTCAAAATGCGTGTTAGTATTGGTGTAGCACAGTTTTGAGACTCGCAAACATAGCATTTGTTATGGTGAGTATCGAGAAATGAGCATTGCCAATAATGACGTGCAGTTTGGCTTTGTAGTAGAAATACTTTTGCGGATTTAAGGTTAAAACCATCTATCGAAAGATAGGTGGTTTTTTTATGCCTTGATATAGGCAAAAACCGTATTTTCGTAACGTGAAACTTAAAAACTACATACTTTATTTTATCCTTTCTTTAATAGTTGCCTCTTTTGTTGTTTTTCTATTTAATCGAAAAAAACATCAAGAATCGGCTTATATTCCAATTCAAAAAAACAGTTCTTGCATCTCTTGTCACACGGTTATGAAAGGTTTTTCGCCTTCACATACACCAAATAAAATGAGTTGTACGGCTTGCCATTTAGGAAATAATTCCGCTTTCGAGAAGGAAGAAGCACATCAAAATATGGTTGTCGTTCCTGGAAATTTATCAAATGTAAGTAAAACCTGTGCAAAATGCCATGTAGGAATTGATCTTAGAATAAAAAAATCCTTAATGAATACCATGAGTGGTATTATTAGCGTGGATAAACATGTTTTTGGCGAAAATAAAAATCTCGATTCTCTTTTTAATATTCATCACCTCAAAAATACAACCAAAGCCGAAAGTCATCTGCGTAACAAATGTGCTTCTTGTCATCTTGGAAATGAGAAAATACATCCAAATCCGATTACCCAAAAATCACGTGGTGGAGGCTGTCTTGCTTGCCATTTAAACTATTCCGATAAGGCAAAAATCGCACATCAAAAATATTACGATTCAGATAAAGTAAATTTAACGACAATACATCCGTCAATTTCTTTAAAAATAACCGATAACCATTGTTTTGGTTGCCATAGCCGTAGCGGAAGAATTGCCACAAATTACGAAGGTTGGCACGAAACTATTTACAAAGATACTCTGTATGGAAATCTAAATTTTAGAGTTTTAGAAGATAAACGCGTATTTAGCAAACAAACAGACGATATTCATCACAACAAAGGATTAAGCTGTATCGATTGCCATGATACATATGATGTTATGGGTGACGGAAACATTTATGCTCATCAAGAACAAGCGGTAAAAATATCATGCAGAGATTGCCATTTTAATAAAGCTCCAAAAACAGCCTTATTTGCTAATTTGGAAGAAGCTGATAAACGAATTTTAAGACTTCGCCAAAAAGACACAACGCAACAATACATTCTTACCAAAAAAGGAAGAGTAATGTACCAAGTAATTAAGAAAGAAACTGAATACCAATTGATTACCAAACTGAGTAATCAAAATTTTACATTATCCAAGCCAAGCGAATTTTGCACACAAAATACACATAAAAACATTAATTGTAGTACTTGCCATACAACTTGGAGTCCACAATGTATATCTTGCCACACCAAATTTAATCCTAATGAAGAAGGCTACGATTTGTTGGATAAATCTTGGGTTTTAGGTAAATGGGAAGAAAAAGGGAATTTATTTAGAAGTCGTTTTCCTACTTTAGGAGTTATTTCCGAAAAGGATAAAAAAAATATCCAAAGTTTTGCCATCGGTATGAATTTACACCTACAAAAAAAACCGAAAGGCAAAACGGAATTTCATCGCTTTTTTGCTCCAATTTCTGCTCATACAGTAAATAAAAAGGGAGCTGATTGCAAAACATGCCATCTAAATCCGGCAACCATAGGCTATGGAGAAGGAGAATTAATCTTGCAAAAAAATGGCTCATTCACTTTTATAAACAAATATAAAAAAGATAAAGACGGACTTCCAAAAGATGCTTGGATACCGCTTTTAAAAGAAAACAAAAGCGGAAAAGCAACCAGAAAAAATGCCAGACCTTTTAATATTACAGAACAGAAAAAAATATTACGTGTAGGTGCTTGCCTAACTTGTCATAAGGATAATAGCAAAGTAGCGAAATCTCTTATAAAAAATTATGCTGAGGTGTTAAAAAATTGCAGTTCACAATGCATTTTACCAAATTTTTAATAACTTGCAGAAAAAATTTTTATCATGAAAAATAAACATATTTTAATCACATTATTAATAGGAATTATTTTTGTAACTCTGGGTTCTCTTTTTAAAATAATGCATCAAACTGTCTTTGGTTTAAGTGCGAAATCTTTGTTGTCAACCGGATTACTTATTGAGTTTATTGCTGTTGTTATGCTATTTATTAAACTCATTAAAAATAAAAAAATAAAGAAAACTTTAAATTCATAAAATGCCTAAAAAATATATCTTAATTCTACTTTTTATTGCAGTTTTAGTGTATTCGTATCAAACTGTTATTGCACAGAAAACCAAATTAAAAGTTGGTGATACCATTCCGGATTTCACCTTAAAAAATCAAAATGATAAAAATTTTCATCTAAAAGACTACATAGGAAAATCTAATTTAGTTATCTATTTTTATCCAAAAGACGATACGCCCGGATGTACCAAAGAAGCCTGTAAATTTAGAGATGAATTCCAAGATTTTACCGATTTAGATGCCATGGTTATTGGTATTAGTAGTGATTCTGTAAATTCGCATAAAGAATTTGCAGAAAAATATCATTTGCCTTTTACACTTTTGGCTGATACCAATAAAAAAGTACGTAAATTATTTGGTGTTCCTAGTTTTAGTGGTGTTATTCCCGGAAGAGTTACTTATATTATTGATAAAAACGGTAAAATTGTATATATTTTTAACAGTATGCGAAATGCCGAAAAACACATAGACGAAGCCAAACGAATTTTAAAATCCCTAAAATGAGTTCTATCGTAACGGCAGATTGGCTTAATGACAATCTAAATAATCCGGACGTAATTATTTTAGACGCAACGTTTAAAGGCGTAAATAAAAGTGAAAAATCAGATAAAAACAAACAAATTAAAAATGCCTTATTTTTTGATTTAAACCATTTTAAAAATCAAGAAAGCAACTTATCAAATACCTATCCTAAACCGGATTTTTTTGAAAAAGAAATACAAAAATTAGGGATAAAAAACCACCAACATATTGTTATTTATGATGAAAACGGCATCTACTCTGCTCCACGAGTTTGGTGGCTTTTTAGATTAATGGGACATCAAAAAGTTTCCGTTTTAAACGGAGGATTGCCAAACTGGATTAACAAAGGATTTCCTACCGAAAAAAAAACACGTAACCAAAAAATCACCATCTCTAATTATCGTGTAAATTTTACATCCGATTTAATTGTAGATTACAATTATGTAAAGAAAAATAGTCTTAAAAATGAAGCTCTTTTAATAGATGCACGTAGTGAAGGAAGGTTTAACGGTACAACTCCGGAACCAAGAAAAGAATTACCAAGCGGAAAAATACCAAATTCAATTAATATTCCGTATCAAAAAGTTTTAGAAAATGGGTTTCTAAAACCAAATAATACGTTAAAATCCATTTTTAAAGATGTTTTAAAACAAGACAAAAAACTTATTTTTAGTTGTGGCTCCGGAATTACAGCATGTATTAATCTATTGGCAAGTGAGCAGATTCTGCCTAATAAAAAAGCGGTCTTTGATGGTTCGTGGACAGAATGGATAAAAAAAAGCACAACTTTATAAAGTTGTGCTTTTTACAAATTTTCATTTTATGTGTAGTTAAAAAATAATCACTATTTATTTATATTTTCTTTCAACCATTTTAATGCTTCATTAAAACTATTGAAAATGTGATTTTCAGGTATTAAATCCGGAATAATATCGATACGCTCTAACATATATCTTGGTTGCTCCTGAATATTTACCAACAACACTTTCTTACCTTTATTAATTAAATCTACTAATGTATCTTCAATGGCATATAAACCGGATTGGTCTAAATATTGCATTTTCCCAAGCCTTATTATAACAACTTCTGCCTCATCTGGAATTTGCTTTGACAACTCTTGAAAATCACTTGTAGAGCCAAAGAATAAAGGTCCTTTAATATGCTTTATAAAAACTTTCTTTAAAATACTTTCCGGAGTGTCCTTTTCATCTTCCCATAATTCTTCTTTGTATAAAGTTCTAACTTCAGATCTTTGAGCTGTTAAATCACCCATTTTTTTCATGAACATTAAAGATGAAATAACCAGTCCTATACCTACTGCATACACTAAATTCCACACTGATGATAATATTAAAACAACTAACATAATAATAACTTCAGCTTTTGGCATATATGGCATTGCTTTTAAACCTTTATAATCCATAACTCCAATACCTACTGTTATTAGGATTCCTGCTAGTACAGCTGCCGGTATCTTAGATGCAATTGGACCCAAAGCTAAAAGAATAAAAAGCAGTAACAAACTTGCAATCATTCCTGATAATTTTGTTTTTCCTCCTGCTTTAATATTTACAACAGTTCTAATTGTTGCTCCTGCACCGGGAATCCCTCCAAAAATAGAACTAATAGAATTTCCGATTCCTTGTCCAATTAACTCTTGATTCGGATTGTGCTTGGTTTTAGTCATATTATCTGCTACGACCGATGTTAGTAAAGAATCTATTGCTCCTAAAAGAGCTAAAGTTAAAGCTGTAAAAAAATATGGAGAAATACTATTCAGTTTAAAATTTGAAAACATTTCAAAATGCGGAATTGGCAAACCGCTTGGTATTTTAGCTATTGGCCTGTAATTAAGACCAAAACCAATTGCTATACCGGACATAACGAGTAAAGCAACTAATGTACTTGGCACTTTATCGGTAATCCGTTTAAACCCATAAATAATAAAAATAGTTCCTAAAGCCAGCAACAATTCAATTTTATTAATGGATTGTAATGCTCTTGGTAATATCTTAATCGCTCCAATTACTCCACCTGCTTCTTTGGTTGCCAAAGCTTTAGATTCTTTTAAAATCTCTTCTTCTGTAATGTGTTCAATTTTATTAATTTCTTTTTTGATATCCTCTAAAACTAATACTCCATCATCAGAATCATCTAAAATCATTTTAGAAACAATTGCACCTTCGGCTTGGGTTCTAAATTGAGATATAAATTCTTTATCCTCTTTAGGATAATAACCTACTGATGGTAATATTTGAGTGATTAGAATTATAACACCAATTGCAGTCATAAATCCGGAAACTACAGGATAAGGGATATATTTTATATACTTACCCAGCCCTAAAACACCTAATATTATCTGAAATAATCCTGCCAGTAAGAATACAATTAATATTGCCGGTAATGCTTTTGCTACATTCCCTTCAAAAGTAGCAATTATTCCGGCAATTACAACCATACTTACGGCTGTCATTGGTGCAGTTGGACCTGATATTTGAGTAGGAGTACCACCAAATAAAGCTGCAAAAAAACCTACAAATATAGCTCCATAAAGACCTGCACTAGGTCCTAATCCGGAGCTAACTCCAAAAGCAAGTGCCAAAGGTAATGCCACAATTCCAGCTGTTATACCACCAAACAAATCACCTCTGAAATGCTTAAAATTAAATCCAAATTTATTGTTTTTTATCATCATTTATTATTTTTTTATAAAATCTACTTTTCCTGTTGACACATCGTACATTGCTGTAACAATTTCAATGCTACTATTATTATTTAACTCTTTTAAAATTTCACTTTTCAATAAAATTTCATCTTTTACATGCATTACATTATTTAGAGCTACTGCATTGACAAAATTGGTGTTTTTTGAATTTCGTTGTTCATTTTTATTGGTTGGTGTTTTTTTTATAACCGGTTTAATTTTATCTAATAAAACTGTTAAATTCCCTGCTTTTAAATTATCACAAGCTCCTTTTACCGCTCCACATGATGTATGCCCTAAAACAACTACCAATTTTACATTTACAAATTTACATGCATATTCAATACTTCCTAAAACATCTTCATTTACAATGTTACCTGCAACTTTCACATTAAATAAATCACCAATACCTTGATCGAAAATTATTTCTACTGGTACTCTAGAATCTATACAACTTAATATAACTGCTGTTGGGTATTGCCCTTTTTTTGTCTGTTTTACATTTTCTAGATGAATTCTATTTAATGACATATTTTTTAAAAAACGTTTATTCCCATCTTTTAACATTTTTAATGCTTTTTTTGATGTTATTTTGCTTTGAAGCTCTTTCGTTTTTGCTTTTACCATATCTATAATCGACATAATCTTAACTTTTTAAATTTTACTTTTAATTTTTTTAATACTTATTTTATACAGAAATAAATTAATCTTTCATGTATTATGTTCACTATAATCTTTATATAATTTTACTATCTTTAAACTAAATAGTGTAGTAAAAAGAATTAATAAAATCGAAGAAATTATAATATTGTTTTTTTCATATTGTACTGGCAAATATATAAAAATTACGATAATAAAACAATAAAAGAAACAGCTTTTATACGCTTAAATTTACTCCTAAACTCTAGTAAATTATTAAATTTCTAAAACTTATCGTATTTTTGAAATCTAAAACTTACAAACAATGAAAATTTCTAAAAAAATGATTTACAATATTTTATTTTACGGGTTAATCATTTTTATTTTGATACCTTACGGAAGACCAAAATTTTTACAAGCGATATCTTATGTAAAATCTTATATTATAAGTCCGAGTATTCCTAAAACAGAAGAACGTTTGCCTATTTCAAGTTTAAATTTAAACCTAAAAGGGATCGTAAATGCAACAGATATTAATTTACAAGACGTTAAAGGAAAAGTTGTTTTTTTGAATTATTGGGCAACTTGGTGTCCGCCTTGTCGTGCAGAAATGCCTTCCATACAACAACTTTATAATGACTATAAAGATAAAATGGTCTTCATTTTTATTACCAACGACCCAAAAGAAAAAGTAGAAAAATTTTATACTGAAAACAAACATGATTTCCCAACATACACATTAGCATCAGACCCTGCTCCGGAAATTAGCACACGCAGTTTGCCTACCACATTTATCATAGATAAAAAGGGTAGGATTGTAACAAAAGAAGTTGGTGCCTCTAACTGGAATAGCAAAGGATATCGTAAACTATTTGATGCTTTGTTAGGCGAATAACTTGTGTATTTCTTAATAATACGTACTTTTGCAAAATGGCAAGAAGAAAAAAAAAATCTTATATTTTCGAGAATATTGAAGTTGTTGATGCAGCGGCAAAAGGAAAAAGCGTTGCAAAAACAGATGATGGCAAAGTTATCTTTTTAACCAATGCAATTCCCGGTGATATTGTAGATATTAAAACCGGAAAAAAAAGAAAATCATACTTTGAAGGAAAGGCAATAAAATTTCATAAACTATCTGAAAGACGTGCAAAACCGGTATGCCAACATTTTGGCGTTTGCGGTGGCTGCAAATGGCAACATATGCAATATGATAGTCAGCTTTATTTTAAAGAAAAAGAAGTCATTCAAAACTTAAAGCGAATCGGTCATCTTGAATTACCCGAAATTACACCTATTTTAGGATGTAAAAAACAATATTTCTATCGTAATAAAATGGAGTTTTCTTTTGCAAAAAAACGTTGGCTTACCTATGAAGAAATACAAAAAGAGGAAGAAATAGACCGTAACAACGCTTGTGGATTTCATATTTCAGGAATGTGGGATAAAATTTTAGATATCGAAAAATGTCACTTACAAGAAGAACCTTCTAACGAGATTCGTAATTTTGTAAAAAACTTTTGTATTGATAACAATATTGAATTTTACGATCCTCGTGAACAAACCGGACTGGTACGTACTATGATGATTCGTATTTCATCAATCGGAGAAATTATGTTGGTCATTCAATTTTTTGCCGATGATATTGCTAAAAGAGAATTGTTACTTAAAGCGATTGCCGATAAATTTAAAAACATCACATCATTACAATACATTATCAATAATAAAGGTAACGATTCCATTTATGACCAAGATGTGATGTTATTTAAAGGAAGAGACCATATTTTTGAAGAAATGGAAGGTTTAAAATTTAAAATAAATGCCAAATCCTTTTACCAAACAAATTCAGATCAAGCATACGAATTATACAAAATTACAAGAAATTTTGCAGGATTAAAAGGAGATGAATTAGTATACGACTTATATACCGGAACCGGAACAATCGCACAGTTTGTTGCTAAAAATGCCAAAAAAGTAGTTGGTGTAGAATCGGTTCCGGAAGCAATTGCAGATGCCAAGCAAAATGCAAAAAACAACCAAATTGATAATGTAGATTTTTTTGTTGGTGATATGGCAAAAGTATTTACAAAAGAATTTATTGAACAAAATGGCAAACCGGATATTATCATAACCGATCCGCCACGTGAAGGAATGCACAAAAAAGTAGTGGAACAAATCTTAAATATTGCACCTAAAAAAGTGGTTTATGTTAGTTGTAATTCGGCTACACAAGCAAGAGATTTAGCTATTTTAGATGAAAAATATAAAATTACCAAAACGCAAGCTGTAGATATGTTTCCGCAAACACATCACGTAGAAAATGTTGTTTTGTTAGAAAAACGTTAAATCTATTAAGAATTGTAATCTCTAAAAATACAATTTACTATCTTTACACAAATGACAAAACTACTAATAAAAATTACAGGCATTCTTTTTATTCTCTTTCTTACAAGTTGTGAAAGAGATGATATTTGTATTGATCCGGTTACACCAAAATTGATTGTACGATTTTACGATAAAGACCATCCAACGGAATTAAAAAAAGTAACCGATTTACAAGTAAAAATTGATTCCCTAGATACTTTTATCCCTTATGGAATTACCTCTGACACGGATTCTATTGCCATTCCTTTAAGAATAGATACCAATTTAACAAACTATCGTTTTATTAAAAATCACGAAGATACAACCAATGAGGTTAGCGATGATTTTACTGTTAATTACGAACGAGAATTAGAATTTGTCTCTCGTTCGTGTGGTTATAAAACCATTTTTAATAATATTTCCATTTCTAACTTAAGCAATAATTGGATAGATCATATTAGTATTAAACAACAAAATATTTTAAATGAAAAAGAAGCACATCTTTACGTTTACCATTAGTCTTATTTTGTTGTTTTCGGCATTTGGTAATGCTCAAAATGAACAAAAAACGGACAGTACAAAAATTAAAAAAATTTATGGTTTCCGTTTAGGAATAGATTTAAGCAATCCCATACGAACAACTTTAAATAAAGATAGAAAAGCCTTTGAAATAACGGCTGATTTTAGAGTAAAACCAAATTTATTTGTTGCAGCAGAAATCGGTTATTTAGATCAATTTGTACAAGAAGTAAAATACGATTACAACACAAAAGGACAATATGGTAAACTTGGTATTAATTATAATGTTTACAAAAATTGGTTAAATATGGATAATGAAATTTTTGTTGGTTTACGTTATGGATACAGCAAGTTTGAACAATCTGTTAGCAATATTGTAATAAATACCGAAAACAGTTTGCCGCCGCTTTCTTTACCGGAAACACAAACTTTTACAAATCTAAATGCCGGATGGTTAGAATTTATTTTAGGAATTAAAGCCGAAGTATATAAAAACATCTACTTAGGATTTCAACTTTCCGGAAATAAACTACTTAGTCAAAAAGAGCCGGAAACTTTTAAAAATTTATATATTCCGGGATTTAATCGTGTGTTTTTAAATAATTCCGGTTTCGGATTTAATTATACCATTTCTTATCGAATTCCAATTCTAAAAAAATAGTATTTCTCATCTAATCTTTTCGAAAATACAAGTCAATATTCATTAAAACTGTTTATGAACAATGAAAATCATTGGTTTTTTATGAAAATCATGTTTTTGAGATTTCCATTCTTTTACTTCTAAGGTTTTAATAAATTCCGTTTCTAAAGTAATATCTACTGCAACACATAATTTTGTTGAAGGAGACAACACACGTAATAATTCGGAAAACATTTTATTGTTTCGGTAAGGTGTTTCAATAAAGATTTGCGATTGATTTTTATCTTTAGACAAACGTTCTAATGCTTTTATGGCTTGCTGTCTTTCTTTGGAATCGATAGGTAAATACCCATTAAAAGCAAAATTTTGACCGTTTAATCCGGAAGCCATCATGGCCAATAAAATGGAAGAAGGACCTACCAAAGGTACAACTTTGATATTCTTTTGATGAGCAATAGAAACTACACTCGCTCCGGGATCTGCAATCGCCGGAACTCCTGCTTCAGATAATAATCCGATATTTATACCTTCATCACATACATCTAAATAATGCTGTACTTCAAATTCTTCGGCATATTTATCTAAAGAATATAAAACCAATTCTTGTTGTGATTTTTTAGGACATAAACGTTTGATAAAACGTCTTGCTGATTTTTCATTTTCAACAATAAAATGTTTGGTCTGTTCTACTATTTTCTTAACAGAAAAAGGGAGAACTTCCAAAGGTTCATTATCACCTAAAGTTGTTGGAATTAAATATAATTTTCCTTTATGCATTATTTAACTTGTTTGCAATATTAGAGCAAGCATTATCTAACATTTGATAAACCGCTTCAAATCCGTCTTCGCCACCATAATAAGGATCCGGAACTTCTTCTATGGGCAAATCACTTTCGCCCATAATTAATTTTACTTTTTCCTTATCGGAAGCAGTTTCTGCCATAGCAATAACATTATTATAATTTGATTTATCCATTACATAAATAATATCAAAATCTTTAAAATCTTGTTTTCTAAATTGTCTTGCTCTATGGTTTTTAAGGTTAATCTGATGTTTTTCGGCAACTTCTATCAATCTGGAGTCCGGTAATTCACCTGCGTGCCAGGCACCTGTTCCTGCAGAATCTACAAAAACCGTATCGGAAATAATTTTCGATTTTAAAATCCCTTCCGCTAAAGGAGATCGACAGATATTCCCTAAACAAACCATTAAGATTTTGGTTTTCATTATTCCGGAAATTACATGGTTAACTTTTTGGTCAATTCTTCAACATAAAGTCTAAATTGCCTATCGGTTTCGGTTAAATTATTTACCGTTTTACAGGCATGTAATACGGTAGCGTGATCTCTACTACCAATTTGCGAGCCAATACTAGCCAAAGATGCCTTGGTTAATCTTTTGGCAAAATACATTGCCAATTGTCTTGCTTGAACAATATCTCTTTTTCTGGTTTTAGATTGTAAAGTACTTACATCCATTTCAAAATACTTAGAAACTACTTTTTGGATGTAATCAATAGAAACTTCTTTCTTTGTATTTTTTATAAATTTATTTACAATTTGTTTGGCTAAATGCAAAGTAAATTCTCTTTTATTAAAAGATGATTGTGCAATCATAGATATTAAAACACCTTCTAATTCACGTACATTTGCTTTTATATTTTTTGCAATATATTCTATAATTTCTTCCGGCATTTCAACGCCATCACGATATAATTTATTTTGTAATATTGAAATTCTAGTTTCGTAATCCGGTGCCTGCAATTCGGCAGATAATCCCCATTTAAAACGCGATAGCAAGCGTTGCTCCATATCTTGCATATCTACCGGAGCCTTATCGGATGTTAAAATAACTTGCTTTCCATTTTGATGTAAATGGTTAAAAATATGGAAAAACACATCTTGTGTACCTTTTTTGCCGGATAAAAACTGTACATCATCTACAATTAACACATCGATCATTTGATAGAAATGTATAAAATCATTTCTGGTATTATTCTTTACCGAATCAATATATTGTTGAATAAAAAGTTCGGTAGAAATATACAACACTGTTTTTTCGGGATATTTATCTTTAACACTTACACCAATTGCATGAGCTAAATGTGTTTTGCCTAAACCAACACCTCCATAAATTAGTAACGGATTAAACGAGGTTCCTCCGGGTTTATTCGCTACGGCAATTCCTGCCGATCTTGCTAACCTATTTGAATCACCTTCAATAAAATTATCAAAATTATAATTGGGATTTAATTGCGATTCTATTTTTACCTTTTGTATTCCCGGAATTACAAATGGATTACGCAATTCACGCTTATCGATATCTAAAGGAACCGTTATGCCTTGTGAATATAAAGGTTTCCTGTTTGAACTAGGAATTTTTACAGTATGTGCTTTTTTACTACTGTATGTATTTTCCATTTTTACATCATAAATCAGCTTCGCATCTTCACCTAATACTTTAACCAATGCAACTCGTAAAATTTTAATATAGTGTTCTTCTAACCATTCGTAAAAAAAACGACTTGGTACTTGAATGGTTAATGAGTTTCCAACAAGTTTTATGGGTTTAATTGGTACAAACCATGTTTTAAAGGCTTGCGGTTTAATATTATCTTTAATAAAAGATAAGCACTCATTCCAAACTTGTAAGGCATCGTTGTTATCCATTTCTTTTTCGCAGGTTCTTAGGGGTTTTTAGCTGATTTTTTTTAAGAATATTACTCTTAATTTCGAATACAAAAATGTGAATAATTTTCAGTATAAAAAAATATTTTAGCTATTGTTTTTTAAGTATTTTTTTCGTATAGATAGATACGATATTTTCAACTTGTTTAAAATCAAAAAAGTAAACTTACTTATAAAAATAATTCCGTTAACTATAAATTTTAATTTACTTTATAGAAAACGGAATTTTCACTACTAAATTGTTAATAAACTTAATTATTTTGAAAATTTTTTATCCCTAAATAAACGTTTTTTATCCCAAATAATTTCTTTAAAAATAATTCGTTTAATTATTCCCTAAAATTAAAGGCAGCCCTTCTTTTCCTCCAATAATTACGGTTTTTGCATTAGGAGATTCTGATAGTTTTATTGTTGCTTCAATACCTTTGTCTTTTAAAATTTTATCTGTTAATGATGCACTTAAAATACGGTTTGCATCTGCTTTTCCTTGTGCTTCGATACGCTGTTTTTCTGCTTCTTTACGTGCTTTTTGCAATCTAAATTCATATTCTAAAGACTCTTGTTCTTGTCCTAATTTTCGTTCAATTGCATCCTTAATCGTTTTAGGAAGCGTAACATCTCTAACTAAGACAGATAATAATTCAATGTGTTTATTGTCTAATATTTTTTTTGTTTCTGCATCAATTTCACTCTGAATAGCATCTCTTTTTGAGGAGTAAATTTGTTCAGGAGTATATCTTCCGACTACACTACGAGCAGCAGAGCGAATTGCAGGTTTTATTACGCGTTCTAAATAATTTTTACCAATACTTTTATGTAATAAACCTAATTCATCTTCATTTGGTTTATACCAAACGGAAGCATCTAATTTAATATCTAACCCATTAGACGATAAGACTTTCATTGGCTCAAAAAGCTCTTGCTGACGTACTTCATATTTAAAAACTTTATTCCAAGGTAAAACAAAGTGAAATCCTTCGTCTAAAGGTGGTTTGTCTGTTACAACTCCTCCTCCGAAGGTACGGTATAAAACACCTCTTTCACCGGAACCTATGGTTACGGTTGATTTAGAGATAAATATTAAGGCAATTACAATTAGGAAAACGATTCCTATAATTCCTTTTGGTAATTGTGGTGTTTGATTCTTTTGCATTATTGTTATTTGTTATTTGTTATTTGTTATTTGTTATTTGTTATTTGTTATTTGTTATTTGTTATTTATAAGTCGTTGAAAAACATAATTTGTTACATAATCTAAATAAAACCTTTGTACTTTCTAATAAACCATTCTAGTGTTACTAAAAGAGCAATGACACCTAACAAGATGCGCCAATCTATTAATGATTTTTTTCTAATTATTTCTTTTTGGATGGTTTTAAAGTTATTATTCCGGTTTAATGTTGTAATTAACTCTTTTGTTTGATTTGGATAAAAAACAATACCGGAATTGCTTTGGGCTAATTGTTTTAATTCTTTATAATTACCGGATAAATTCTGTTGCTCCATTTCAAAATTTAAAATTGTAAAGCTACCTGATTTATGTACTTTTTTTAAATCGTCATAGACTGAAAAATGATAATTTCCCGGACTTAAATCAGACAGTACAACTTGATAATAATTCGATTCTAAAGCAAATGGATATGTCCAATTTTTATTAGCATTTGAGATTTTAATCCATAATTTAGCCTTTGGATTAAAGCGGTAATTTACATCAAATATTTGTGCTTTTATACCAATTGGTTCATTAGAAAAATAGGTATTTTTAAAATCAATTTCTAAAAAATCACCTTTATTTTCGGATGCCAAATACTGCATGGATTTATTGATAAAAGTATCAAAATCTTTAAAATTGTGTTTGTTCTTACCTTCATAGATTCTCCAACGCCAAGCATTTTCCCCAAAGAGAGCAATAAAACGTTGAGTGTTTTTTGTGAAAGTTGCCATTAAAGGCTGCTCTGTGGTAAAATTATTTATTTTTTGAAACAACAAAGTTTCGTATGGAACAAAAAATGTTATTTCACCAAATTTATCTTCTAAAGGCGGATAGTTATCAAATCCGATATCATCCAGTAAAAAAGCACTAAATGATTTATTAAATACAGGATTATAATCTTCCTTTTTATTAACAAAATCACGTTTAAAAAGAGATTGAAAATTATTTAATGCATTCCAATTTGTATGTGTTCCTGTTACAAAAAAGATATTTTTTTTTGCATTTAACAGTTTGTTTATAATTGTTTTAAAAGTGGCATTTGGTTGGTATAAAATAACTGATTTATACTTGCTCAATTTTATGTTATCGGTAGGTTTTTTAAGGATTAATTTACGCTGTTCATTAGTTTCTATTGCACGTTTAAACATGGCAATATCAGGATGAATAATATCGGATATTAAAAGGATTTTTGCTTGTTCTGAAATAACATTTACAGTAAAATATTTTTTATTATTACGCTTGTTTTTTTCATTTTTTATTCCTGAAACAGTTGCTAAATAATGGTGTAATCCGGTTTTATTAGCCGGTAAATATAAAGATAAATGTTTGGAATTGTTATTTTTACCAAGTTTAAATTTCTGACTAAAAATAATGTTGTTCCCTTCTGTTATTTTAAAGGTAAACGGAATGTTTTCTTTTTCTCCTTGATATACAACAAAAACTTCAACAGGAAATTTATGCTTTAAATAGGCATATTTATTTGCATTTAATCTATCGATAAAAACGTCTTGAAAGGTCGTTGTATCTCCAATGACAATTGGATAAATTGCAAGTTTTGTTTTATAAAATTGATACGGATTTCCTATGGTTTGATTTCCATCAGAAATTAAGATTATTGGTGATTTCTCATTTAAAGAAATCGATTTTATTGTTTGTAATGCATGCCTGATATTTGTTTCGTTTCCGGTAAACGATAAGGAATCTAAAGGGGTTACTACTTTGGAAAAAGCATAAAATTGCATGTTAAATTTATTCGATAAAGCTTGTTCCTTTTTTAATTTATCAATTATATTATAAACAGCATTAGATTTACCTTCTAAAGAAATCGATTTTGAATTATCTACAAGCACAAATAGATTAGGCTTATGATTTTCTAAAATCCTTTTGGTTACTTTTAAATTAAATAACAATAGGAAAATAAAAAAAAAGGATACAGCTCGTAAACCAAATAAAATCCAATTTATTTTAGATTTCTTTTTATTGTTATATAGATATAAAAAAGCAGCAAGTAATAATGCTATTACTGCCGCTATTAAAATATAAAATATGTTATTGTTCATTTAATTCTTCTCTTAATTTTAACAAAAATAAGATTTTAAATGAATTAACTGTGTGTCTTACGCTTTTTCTTTAGGTAAACTTTCTAACCAAACCAACATACTCGATAAAATTGCATTATCTGTATTGGAGGTGTCTTTTAATTTTACAACAACTTCCTCTCCGTTAGCATTGGTATATTTAATTGTTTGGTTATCATTATAAGTAAAAGATGGCGATATGTCTTTAAAGTCTTTGTCTTTAACGATAAATTCTTTATAACCTTTATCCCAAGTTGAAAAATAAAACGAATATAATTTTGTTTTTTTTGTATTCAAATCAGTCACTTCTATTTGACCTTCATAAAAATACTGTTTATTTTTGGTCATATACATGCCTTTAGCGATATTTACTTGACTTTCTTGGTAGTCATTTAAGTACAACTCGTAATTATCGGTTATTAATCGCTGACTAAAGACCATTACGGAAAATAGCAATAATAATAAGGTAATTGTTTTTGTTTTCATCTCTTTTTCTTTTTATAATTCATAGCTTTCAATAAATGTGCCAAAATAAATTGCTATACCAAAAAATTTAAGTTAGCATACCACCATCAACGTTTAATGTTTGACCGGTAATATAATCGGACATATCACTTGCTAAAAACACGCATGCATTTGCAATATCTTCCGGCTTTCCTCCTCTTTTTAAAGGAATTGCTTTTCGCCATTCATTAACAGTATTTTCATCTAGTTTAGCAGTCATTTCTGTTTCGATAAATCCTGGAGCAATTGCATTACAACGAATGTTACGAGAACCTAGTTCTAAAGCTACTGATTTTGTAAAACCTAATATTCCGGCTTTAGATGCGGCATAATTTGCCTGACCTGCATTTCCTTTAACACCAACAACTGAACTCATATTAATGATAGAGCCTTTTCGTTGTTTCATCATTGGTCTAATTACAGCTTTGGTTAAATTAAAAACGGATTTTAAATTAATTTCAATTACTTTATCGAAATCCGCTTCACTCATTCGCATTAATAAATTATCTTTAGTTATTCCGGCGTTATTTATAAGCACATCTACCGAACCAAATTCTTTAAGAACATTGGCAACAAAATCTTGAGCTGCATTAAAATCTGCTGCATTAGATTGATAACCTTTGGCTTTTACACCGTAACTTTGTAATTCTTTTTCCAATTCATTTGCAGCTTCAACAGACGAATTGTACGTAAATGCTACATTCGCACCATTTTTAGCAAAAACTTGTGCAATTCCTTTACCAATTCCTCTGGTTGCACCGGTAATAATTACATTTTTATCTTGAAGTAAATTCATTTTTTATCGTTTTATTTTTCAAAAATACATTAAATAAAATTGTTAAAAAAAAACCGCTGAAAAAATTCAGCGGTTTTTATAATCGAAATTAAAAAGGATTATTCTCCTTTTTCCATTTTCTTTTTTAAATCAGCTAATGCCTGATTTGCTTCACCGATAGTAGTTTTATCTTGCTCTTCCATCTTTTTCTTAGCAACGGCAATATTTTTTTGCTCTTGCTCTTTAAAAGTTGCAGTATGAGAAACTACCAATCTTCTATATTCTTTGTTAAATTCTAATACTTTAAAATCTGCAGTATCTCCTTTAACTAACTTAGAACCATCTTCTTTTTCCATATGACGAGAAGGTACAAATCCTTCTACATTATCTTCAAAATTAACGATTGCTCCTTTGTCATTTCTTTCTTTTACAGTTCCTTCGTGAACACTTCCGATAGTATATTTACTTTCAACAGCATCCCAAGGATTTTCTTGTGTTTGTTTATGACCTAAGTTTAATTTTCTTTCTTCAGGATTTAATTCTAAAACAACTACATCAAGTTTATCACCAACTTTTACAAATTCTGATGGATGTTTGATTTTTTTAGTCCAAGATAAATCTGAAATATATACTAAACCATCAATACCTTCTTCTAATTCAACAAAGACACCAAAATTGGTATAGTTACGAACTGTTCCAACATGTTTAGAACCAACAGGATATTTAGCCGTAATATCTGTCCAAGGATCCGGTTGTAATTGTTTCATGCCTAAAGACATTTTTCTGTCTTCTCTGTCTAAAGATAAAATTTGAGCTTTTACTTTATCGCCAACTTTTACAAAATCTTGTGCAGAACGTAAATGTGTTGACCAAGACATTTCGGAAACATGAATTAATCCTTCAACTCCCGGAGCTACTTCGATAAACGCACCATAATCAGCAATAATAGTGATTTCTCCTTCTACTACATCACCAACTTTTAAGTTTGGATCTAAAGCTTCCCAAGGATGTTTTGTTAATTGTTTTAAACCTAATTGAATACGTGTTTTATCTTCATCAAAATCTAAAATAACAACGTTTAAAGTTTGGTCTAATTCAACTACTTCATTTGGATGATTGATTCTAGACCAAGATAAATCGGTAATATGTACTAATCCATCTACACCTCCTAAATCAACAAACACACCATAAGAAGTAATGTTTTTAACCACACCTTCTAATACTTGTCCTTTTTCTAATTGACCAATAATTTCTTTCTTTTGTTCTGCAATATCAGCTTCAATAAGTGCTTTATGCGAAACAACCACATTTTTGAATTCGTGATTAATTTTAACCACTTTAAACTCCATGTTTTTATCTACATATTGATCGTAATCTCTAATTGGTTTAACATCGATTTGAGAACCAGGTAAAAATGCTTCTAAACCAAATACATCTACAATCATTCCTCCTTTTGTTCTACATTTAACGTGACCTGTTACTACTTCTCCTGTTTCGTGAGCAGTATTAACACGTTGCCAAGCTTTAATTACTCTTGCTTTACGATGAGATAATACTAATTGACCTGTATTATCTTCTAATTTATCTACTAAAACATCAACTTTATCACCTACTTTTAAATGCGGATTGTAACGGAATTCATTTAATGAAATAACACCTTCCGATTTGGAATTGATATCAATAATTGCTTCACGATCTGTTATACGAATTACAGTACCTTCTAATAATTGACGTTCTTCAACAAAACCTTGAATGTTTTCTAATTCTTTGTTAAAAGCTTCAATCTTATCAGCATCTACCTCTTCAATACCTTCTTCGTATTTGTGCCAATTAAATTCTGCTAAAAATTTATCAGGATCAATAACTTCTACCTCAGGAATTTCAACAACAGCTTCTTCTGCTAATTCTGCTACAACGTTACTATCTTCTGTAACAGCTTCTTTAGTTTCAGCTTTTGGAGCTTCCGCTTTTTTTGTTTCTGTTTTTGTTTCTTCTTTTTTTACTTCTTCTTTTTTAGCTTTATCCGGATAATTTCCTTCTAAACCTAAATCTTCTACTAAGATGTAATAAAAAATTGCACGGTATTTTTTCTTATTGGATTTACCCATTTTTTCGCAAACTGCTTGAATGGCTTCATCTAATTTTTCAGAATCTTCTAATCCGTGTTTTTTGATTAAAAAGTTCTTTTTTACTGTAGCTAATTCCGATGCATCGGAGCACGAAACGATTTCTGCATCTTTTTTAAAGATTGATGGACCTAAACCTTTAACTACTTTTGTGAATAAATCTTTTTTAAAATTTACTCCTAATTTTTCCATCTCAGCGATGTAAAATTCAATTTTTTCTTCTGTTTTAGTCATGTGACTAGTTACTTTGTATTTTATTGTTTACCGGACTTTTAACGAAAAAACAATAAAAGATGTTATTTTTGTTTTATATAAAATTCCCTTTTCAAAATCCGTACTCGTAAAAAGGTCTGCAAAATTACGTAATATTATGTAATTGAACAAAATAAATTAAAAATAAAAATTACACAGTTAAACAAAGTTGATTTCATGAATTTTTATGATTAATATTTCCAAATTATGCGCCTAATAATCAACTATTCTCTTACCGTTCACGATATTTTTTATACCATTTGACTAAAATCATTAATACAATTCCTAAAGCAAAAATACCCACAACACCAAAAATCCAATTAAACGAATTTTTTAAAACCACCAAAAAAACAATTGAAAACAACAATATTGTTGCTACTTCATTCCATAATCGTAATTGTTGTGAGTTGTATTTAACAATATCATGCTGTAAATCTTTAAAAATTAGATGCGATTTATAGTGGTATAAATATAGTAAACTAACCATTACCAATTTAACTATCATCCAATTTTGATGCAACCAAACCGGATTTTCAATCAGTAACAGTGTTGCTGTAATCAATACTATTATTGCCGATGGCCAAGTAATGATATACCACAAACGCTTACTCATTATTTTGTATTGATTTTGTAAAATTGATTTTTGAGGATCTTCCATCTCGCTGGCTTCAACATGGTAAATAAACAATCGAACCATATAAAACAAACCGGCAAACCAAGTAACAACAAAAATGATGTGTAATGCTTTAAGATATAAATACATCTGTTTTACTCTTTTTAATTCGGTTATTTATCCAACCTTCAACAACTTTAACCCAATCTTCATCTTCATTTAAACAATAAAGATACTTAAAATCTTCACCTCCGGCGTTTAGAAAAGTTTTTTTACCTTCAATAGCCATTTCCTCTAGAGTTTCTAAACAATCCGTTACAAAAGCAGGGGCCACAACGGCTATTTTTTTAATTTCTTTTTGTGGAAGTTCGGCTAAAACATGATCTGTGTATGGTTTTAACCAAGGATCTTTTAATAACCTTGATTGAAATGAAATACCATATTTATCTTTGCTGAATCCTAATTCTTCTACCACTCTTTTGGTCGTTTCATAACATTGATGACGGTAGCAAGTTTTATGTGCAACAGAAGGTTTTTCACAACAAGATCCATCTAATTTACAATGATTATTTGTTGGATCTGCTTTATAAATATGTCGTTCAGGCAAACCATGATACGAAAATAATAAATAATCAAAATCGTAACCTGATAATTGATCTTTAATAGATTTAGACAACACCTTTATGTAATTGGAATTTTTATAAAAAACAGGAAAAAAATCTAATTTTAGATTTTTAAAAAATTTATCTCTTACTTCTTCTGTTTTCACTTTTACAGTTTCATAACTAGACATTGCATAATGCGGATAAAGAGGCAACACCAAAACATCATTCACGCCTTTTGCTAGCAATTTCTCCAAACCTTTTTTAATCGATAAAGAACCATAACGCATGGCTAATTCAACAGGAAAATCTACATTTTCTTTTAATTTTTTAGTAAAATTTTTAGAAATTTCAATAAGCGGAGCATCACCATCTTTCCAAATTTTACGATAAGCTTCGGCTGTTTTTTGTGGTCTTGTATTTAAAATTATTCCTTTTACCAAAAGGAATCGTTTCCAATACGGCATATCTAAAACATATTCATCCATTAAAAATTCATCTAAATAACGCTTTACATCCTTCTTTTTTGTACTATCCGGCGACCCTAAATTAACCAACAAAACACCTTTCATCTTTATTTGTTACTTTTATTACTTATCTTAAATTAAATTTCACTAACTTAAATAGAACTTTTATCGTTGTTTTTTATTCTTCAATCAATATAAATTTTATTTTTACATGGCAAAAATAGTAATTAAGGGCGATAAAACTCCATAAAATAAGAATTTATAAGGAATTTATTCTTATTTAGAATTATTCTAAATTAAAAATACATCTGGTATTTTTTGCGATATTTTTATATTTAGATTAATTTTGTACTCTGATTTTTTAGATAAGATGAACACAAATTTATATGTTGTTGGCATTAGCCACGAAAAAGCCAATCAAGAAATAAGAAGTAAATACAGCCTTTCGGAAGAAAGCATTCAAAAAATCTTACAAGAAGCCAAGAAAAACGGTATCAAATCACTAGTTGTTTTATCCACTTGTAATCGAACGGAAATTATTGGTAACGTTCCGCATCCTTATATTATCATAGAACTTTTTTGTAAATATAGTAACGGCTCGGTTGATGAATTAACAAAATACGCTTATATCTACAAACAAGACGATTCGGTTTTACATATTTTTGAATTAACATCCGGAATTAAAAGTCAGATATTGGGCGATTATGAAATCGTAAGACAATTAAAAAATGCGTTTAAAATAAGCAAGCAAGAAGATATGCTGGACAGTTATCTAGAGCGTCTTTTTAATCATGCTTTACACGCCAGCAAAGAAGTAAAAAACGCTACTGAAATTAGTGGCGGAACAACTTCTACTTCCTACGCCGGAATACAATATTTAAAAAATAAATTTGGCTCCTTAAAGAATAAAAAAATTGCAATTTTAGGCTTAGGAGATATTGGAAAAAGCACCTTAAAAAACTTAACACAATATTCAGATGCCAATCAAATTACAGTTTTAAATCGAACCGTATCAAAAGCTGAAAATTTTATAAAACAATACGAAAAAACACAGCTTGGCGATTTTAATAACTTAAAAGCCGAATTGGAAAAACAAGACATTCTTTTTGTTTGTTCTAATGCTAAAGAACCTATAATTACACAACAAAATGTTCCGTTAACAAAAGAATTTACCATTGTGGACTTATCGATACCAAGTAATGTTTCTAAAAAAGTAATGGAATTTAAAAATATAGATCTTATAAAACTAGATGATTTATCCAATATAACGGATTCTACTTTTGAAGCTCGAAAAAAAGAGATTCCGCTTGCAAAAGAAATTATAGAAAAACACAGATCTGAATACCAAGCTTGGCTTTCCAACAGAAAATTTACACCTGTTTTAAACGGATTAAGAGAAACCCTTCAACACATTAAAGAAGCTGAGCTAAAAGCAAACATTAAAAACAATCCTGAACAAAAGGAAATTGCCAATTTGGTTACAGATAAAGTCATTCAAAAAATCACCAATCGCTTTGCATATCATATAAAAAACGATCCTAAAATGGCAAATCAAAGTATTGAAGTACTTAAAGAAGTTTTTGACATTAATATCTAGTTATTATGCATATCAAAATAGGAACTCGAAAAAGTGAATTAGCCTTAAAACAAGCTCACACTGTTGGAAAATTGATACAATCAAAAGGTGGTAGTTATGAAATAGTAGGTATTAATTCAGAAGGTGATTTAAACTTAAAAACACCTCTTCACCAATTAGGCAACACCGGCGTTTTTACCAAAGCGTTAGATATTGCTTTAACTGAAGAAATCATTGATATCGCAGTACATTCACTAAAAGATGTTCCTACGGTTTTGCCTAATGATCAAGTACAGGTTGCCGTTCTCAAACGAGATAATCCGTTAGATATTTTATTACTTAAAGACGATAATGAAATTGATTTCACCCAAGATTTAGTTATTGCAACAGGTAGCATTCGCCGAAAAGCCCAATGGTTACATAAATATCCAAATCACAAAATTGTTGGATTAAGAGGTAATGTAAATACAAGGCTTCAAAAATTAAAAGAAAATAATTGGAATGGTGCTATTTTTTCGCATTCCGGTTTAGACCGAATAAATTTAGTTCCTAAAAATCATATCCAATTAAATTGGATGGTTTCCGCTCCGGCACAAGGGATTGTTTCGATAGTAGCCTTAAAATCAAAAACCGAAATCTTTGACTTCATCAATCCGTTTAACCACGAAGAAACTGAAATTACTTCTAAAATTGAAAGAGACTTTTTAAATGAATTAGAAGGTGGTTGCTCTGCTCCGATTGGAGCTTTTGCTACGATAATAGAAAATACCATTCATTTTACAGGAACCTTAACATCTACTGATGGAAAACAACATCTTAAAATAAAAAAAGAAACTAAGCTAAACGATGCAAATGACTTTGGAAGAGTTTGTGCAAAAGAACTTCTAGCTAATGGAGGAAAAGAATTAATGGATAAATTTAAAGCAACCAAATAATTATTAAATCGAATAAAAACATATTAATTACACGAAAATTACCCAATTTTAAAACAAATTCAGATCTAAATTGGTTGATAGAAGATTTCATTGAAATTTATGAAACAGAATTTGAATTACCCAAATTTCACTCAAAAGACATCCTTGTTTTTACCAGTAAAAATGCTGTAAAAAGTGTTTTTAACCAATATCCAAATGTACAATTTCAAAAGAATACCATTCTTTGTGTAGGCAAAAAAACAGAAAAATGCTTAAAAAATAAAAATCTAACTGTAAAACACACAGCAAATTCGGCTAAAAAATTAGGCGAATGGTTAATCTTAAACAATAATAACAAACAATCCGTTTTACATTTCTGTGGGAATATTAAGAGAAAAGAACTGGAAAATATTTTAATCAAAAATCAAGTAAATTATTCCGAAATAGAGGTTTATAAAACAACATTAACACCAAAAAAAATAAACAAGCCTTTTGATGGTGTTTTATTTTTAAGCCCTTCCGGAGTAAAAAGTTATATTTTAGCTGACAATCCTTCCGATAAGATAGTATTTTGTATCGGAAATACAACTGCTAACGAAGCTAAAAAACACTTTAAACAAGTTATAGTTTCGGATAAACCGAGCGTAGAAAATAGTATAAAAATAATAGAGAATCATTATGGAAATATACAGAACAAGAAGATTAAGAGCAAATAATGCCATAAGAAGTTTGGTACGTGAAAATCACTTGCAAATAGATGATTTAATCTACCCATTATTTATTGAAGAAGGAACTAATATCGAAAAAGAAATCCCTTCAATGCCCGGAATATTCAGATATTCTATTGATAAGCTAAAAAAGGAATTAGATGAAATAACAGAATTAGGAATTAAAGCCGTACTTTTATTTGGTATTCCTTTAAATAAGGATGAAGAAGGTTCAGAAACGTGGAATGATAACGGTATCATCCAACAAGGTATTCGGTTTATTAAAGAGAATTATCCTCAGTTATATATAATTACAGATGTTTGTTTTTGCGAATATACATCGCACGGACATTGTGGCGTGTTGTGTTGTGGTGATGTAGATAATGATTTAACCTTAAAAAATATCGAAAAACAAGTTCTTTCGCATGCCAAAGCCGGAGCTGACATGGTTGCTCCTTCCGGAATGATGGATGGCACAGTTGGTACTATTAGAAAAGTTTTAGACGAAAGCAATTTCACAAAAGTTGCTATCATGGGCTACTCCATAAAATACAGTTCGGCATATTACGGTCCTTTTAGAGATGCTGCCGACTCTGCTCCTTCTTTTGGTGACCGAAAAACGTACCAAATGGATCCTGCAAATCGCCATGAAGCCATGATTGAAGCAAAATATGACGATTTAGAACAAGCAGATATTTTAATGGTAAAACCGGCTTTGTCTTATTTAGATATTATACGTGATTTAAAAAACAGCACCAACAAACCGGTAGCTTGCTACAATGTATCCGGAGAATATGCTATGATTAAAGCAGCAGACGAAAAAGGTTGGATAAACGGCACAGAGGTTATGATGGAAAGCTTACTTTCTATGAAACGAGCAGGAGCAAAAATTATCATTACGTATTTTGCCAAAGAAGTTGCTAAAATCTTAAAAAATAAACAGTAAAATGAAAACAAAAAAATCGCAAAAACTATATAAAAAAGGACTAAAACATTTAGTTGGAGCTGTAAATTCTCCGGTAAGAGCGTTTAATTCCGTTGGTGGAAATCCTATTTTTATCAAAAAGGCTCATAAAAGTCACATTACAGATGTAGATAATAATAAATACGTAGATTTTGTATTGTCTTACGGTCCGATGATTCTTGGTCATGGACACAAAAAAGTTGTAAAAGCTGTAAAAAAAGCGAGTAACAAAGGATTTTCTTTTGGAGCATCTACAAAAGGAGAAATAAAATTAGCCAAAATGGTTTGTGATGCTTTTCCGGTAATGGATAAAGTACGATTTGTAAATTCCGGTACCGAAGCAGTTTTAAGTGCTTTAAGACTTGCCAGAGCATTTACAGGTAAAAATAAAATCATCAAATTTTCAGGATGTTACCACGGCCATTCCGATTCATTACTTGTAGCGGCAGGATCCGGTTTAGCTACTTTAAGCATTCCCGGAAGTAAAGGCGTGCCTAATGATGCCGTAAAAAACACCTTAATAGCAGAATACAATAATATTGAAAGTGTTGAAAAACACCTAGAAGAAAATCAAGATATTGCAGCCATTATTTTGGAACCAATTGCCGGTAATATGGGAGTTGTACTTCCTACAGAAGAATTTATTCAAGGTCTAAACGAACTAGCAAAAAAACACCAAGTTTTAATCATTGCCGATGAAGTAATGTCCGGTTTTCGTTCAAAATTCGGAGGTGCTTACGAAAAAATCGGACTGCAAGCTGATATTATTTGTTTAGGAAAAGTAATCGGTGGCGGAATGCCGGTTGGTGCATACGGAGCAAGAAACGAAATTATGCAAATGGTTTCTCCTCTTGGCAAAATGTATCAAGCAGGTACACTTTCCGGAAATCCAATTGCAATGGCATCAGGTATTGCAACCTTAAAAGAATTAAAAAAGCAAAATCCATATTTATTTTTCAACAAAACTGCTGAAAAGATTGAAGGGTTTTTAAAAGATGCTGCTACCAAAAACGGGATTGCTATCCAAGTAAATCGCTATGGCTCTATGATAAATGTATTTTTTACTGATAAAACGGTAACGGATTTTCCTTCAGCTCAAACAGCAAACACAACCGATTTTGGTATTTTCTTTTGGGAAATGATGGAAAATGGTGTATTTATTCCTCCTTCACAATTTGAAGCTTGGTTTTTAAGTACAACCCTTTCCGATAAGGATTTAAAGAAAACGGAAAAAGCCATTTTTAAAGCAATGGAAAAAGTTAAAACAAAAAAATAAACAACAGTAGTTGTACTTTAATATTATGATAAAAAACAAACTATTTCTTAGAGCATTAAAAGGAGAAAACGTAGAACGTCCACCGGTTTGGATGATGCGTCAGGCAGGAAGATATTTACCTGAATTTATGGAATTAAAAGCCAAATACGACTTTTTTACCAGATGCCAAACACCGGAATTGGCTGCCGAAATTACTGTACAACCAATTAGACGGTTTGGTATGGATGCAGCAATTTTATTTTCAGATATCTTGGTTATTCCGCAAGCGATGAACATTCCTTTTGAAATGAAACCAAATGTTGGCCCTTGGTTACCAAACCCTATCCGTTCTCAAAAAGATGTTGATCAGGTAATTGTACCAAATATTGAAGAAACTTTGGGCTATGTATTGGAAGCCATAAAATTAACCAAAAAAATGCTTAATGACGAAGTGCCATTAATTGGTTTTGCCGGTTCACCATGGACTATTTTATGTTATTGCGCTCAAGGTCAAGGAAGTAAAACTTTCGATAAAGCAAAAAAATTTTGTTTTACACAACCTGTTGCCGCACATTCTTTGTTGCAAAAAATTACAGATACAACTATTTTGTACCTCAAAGAAAAAGTAAAAGCAGGCGTAGATGTGGTTCAGATTTTTGACTCTTGGGGAGGAATGCTTTCGCCCGAAGATTACCAAGAATTCTCATGGAAGTACATCCAACAAATTATAGATGCTTTAAAGGAAGAAGCTCCTGTAATTGTTTTTGGAAAAGGTTGCTGGTTTGCACTAGAAGAAATGTCTTATTCAGGTGCTTCTGCAATTGGTGTAGATTGGACTATCACACCTGAAAATGCCAGAAAATTCACTAACAATAAAGTTACTTTACAAGGAAATTTAGATCCTACCAGATTATTTTCTCCTCCAAAAGTAATTAAAACTAAAGTTACCGAAATGATTAATCGCTTTGGAAAAGATAAATATATCGTTAATTTAGGACATGGTATTTTGCCTAATATTCCGTTAGACAACGTAAAAGCATTTATTGATGCTGTAAAGGAATATCAAGAACCAAAATAACATTACAGGAATGGATAAAAAATTAATTCAAAAATACAATATTCCCGGACCGCGATATACTTCATATCCTACAGTTCCTTTTTGGAATCCGGAAGGTATTCCACTTGATGATTGGAAAAATACTGTTAAAAAATCATTTAACCAGAGTAATGATAATGAAGGAATTAGCCTTTACATTCACCTTCCTTATTGTGAAAGTCTCTGTACTTTTTGTGCCTGCCATAAACGAATTACCAAAAGACATTCGGTTGAAGATCCATATATAGAAACTGTTTTAAAAGAATGGAAATTATATGTCGATTTATTTGAGAAAACTCCAAAAATTAAAGAGATTCACCTTGGCGGAGGAACGCCTACTTTCTTTTCACCGGACAATTTAAAACGACTTATCGAAGGTATTTTTAAATATGCCAAAAAAGCAACGGATTATGAATTTTCTTTTGAAGGTCATCCAAATAATACCACAAAAGAACATTTGCAAACATTATTTGATTTAGGATTTAAAAGAAATAGCTTTGGTATTCAAGATTATGATCCAATCGTTCAAAAAGCAATAAATCGCATACAGAGTTTTGAAAATGTAAAACGCGTAACGGATTTATCACGTGAGATTGGTTACAAATCTATTAGTCATGATATTATTTTTGGCTTACCACATCAAAAAATATCCAGTATAAAAGATACTATTGCCAAAACAATTGAACTCATGCCCGATCGTATTGCATATTACAGCTACGCTCACGTACCGTGGATTAAAGGTGTTGGACAACGTGGTTTTAACGAAAGTGATTTGCCGGCAGATGCCGAAAAACGTAAATTATACGAAATTGGGAAACAATTATTTTTTGATAACGGTTATTATGAAATTGGCATGGATCACTTTGCCTTACCAACTGACGACTTATATAAAGCGATGAAAAACAAAAAATTACATCGTAATTTTATGGGTTATACTGCTAGTAAAACTCAATTAATGGTTGGTTTGGGTGTTTCTTCTATTAGCGATTCTTGGTATAGTTTTGCACAGAACGAAAAAAATGAAATGCTTTATACGGCAAAAGTAAACAATGGACAAATTCCTATTTTCAGAGGTCATTTACTAACGGCTGATGATTTAATTATTAGAAAACATATTTTAAATTTAATGTGTAATTTAGAAACCTCTTGGCAGAACGATGCACTAAAATTTAAAGAACTTCCACAAGTTTTGGATGCTTTGCAAGAAATGGTAGATGATGATTTAATCGTTATATCCGAAAATGGTATTGTGGTAAAAGAAAAAGGAAGAATGTTTGTAAGAAATGTCTGTATGGCTTTTGATGTACATCTAAAAAGAAAAAAACCGGAAACGCGTATTTTTTCAATGACAATATAACAGAAACGGCTTTATTTATAAAAAAATAAAGCCGTTTTAATTCAGGCTAAATTTTCTAAAAACTATAAAAACGCAAAACGCACCAAACCATCATCATCAATTTCGGTTAGTTTCACTTTTTTAATTGTATTCACCAATTCCAGATTCCATGGATGTTTTATCTTTACGTAGTTTTGGGTAAATCCGTGTATATATCCTTCTTTATTTTCACTTTCAAAAAGTACTTCTAACTCGTTGTTTAACTGACTTTCATAAAATGCTCTTCGTTTTTTAACCGATAATCCACGTAACATCTTACTTCGTTTTTTACGAATATTTTGCGGTACAACACCATCCATTTCTATAGCTTCGGTATTTGGTCTTTCGGAATACGTAAATACGTGTAAATACGAAATCGGCATCTCTTGCAAATAACGATACGTCTCTAAAAATAATTCATCAGTTTCTCCCGGAAATCCAACAATTACATCTACTCCAATACACGCATTTGGCATAATTTCTTTAATTTTTTGTACTCTATCGGTATACGTTTTTCGTAAATAACGACGTTTCATTTTCTTTAACAAAGCATCGCTTCCACTTTGCAACGGAATGTGAAAATGTGGTACAAAAGAATTGGATTTCGCTACAAATTCAATTGTTTCATCTTTTAATAGATTTGGTTCTATGGAAGATATTCTAATACGTTTAATACCTTCGACTTTATCGAGATTTTCCACCAATTCAAAAAAAGTGTGTTCGTGTTTTTTATTGCCAAATTCGCCTTTACCGTAATCGCCAATATTAACACCGGTTAAAACGATTTCCTTAATATTTTTTTCTGAAATTTCTTTGGCATTTTGCAGTACGTTTTCTAAAGTATCGCTTCGCGAAATTCCTCTTGCAAGCGGAATTGTGCAATACGTACATTTATAATCACAGCCATCTTGTACTTTTAAAAATGCACGCGTTCTATCGCCAAAAGAATAAGAGCTTTCGTAAAAATTAGCCTCTTCTATCGCACAAGAATGTACTTTTCCTACAGGATTTTTAGTTAAATCATTTATATAGGAAGTAACTTTAAATTTTTCGGTTGCTCCCAAAACCAAATCTACTCCTTCTACATCTGCCAAAGCTTCCGGTTTTAATTGTGCGTAACAACCAATTCCGATAAGAAAAGCATCCGGATTTTTCTTTAAAGCACTTTTTACAATTTGCTTAAAACGTTTATCGGCATTTTCGGTTACCGAGCAAGTATTTATAACATATACATCGGCTTTTTCGTTAAAATCTATTCTGGTAAAATTTTCTTTTTCAAAACTTCTGGCAATCGTTGAGGTTTCCGAAAAATTTAATTTACATCCTAAAGTATAAAAAGCGACTTTTTTATCTGCATTCATTATTGTATCTTTAACGGTGCAAAATTACAGTTTATATTGAATTAACCAATTATTTATTAGAAATGATATTTGAAACTGAAAGACTATCCATAAGAAAACTAAAAAATCAAGATTTTGATGCATTTCATCAAATGCAATCTAATATAAACGTAATGAGATATACAGATTCACCTCCTAAAAATAAAACAGAAAACAAATTGGATCTAGATCGAGTTATTTCTTTTTACCAAAAACCAAAAAATTCCTTTTGGGTATTTGCCATAGAACGAAAAAAAGACACAAATTTTATAGGAACCATAGCAATTATTATAGATAATGACGCTAAAGCGGAAATAGGCTACCGTTATCTAGAAAAATATTGGCACAATGGATACGCCTTTGAAGCTCTAAACGGATTGATTAATTATGCTAAAGAATTAAAATTAAAAGAATTATATGGCGAAGTTGTTGTAGAAAATAACGCATCGGAATATCTTTTAAAAAAAGTCGGATTTCAATTTGTAAAAGAATATATTTGCGAAGATTTAAAACTATTAGAACGACTTTATACCTTAAAATTATGATTAAACATGTTAAAAAAGATCCGTATTACGCTGTAATTTTCACTGCAAAATTTGCAAAAGACCTAACCGGTTATGATAAAATAGCCGAAGAAATGTTCGCCTTAGCTAAAGAACAAAAAGGTTTTATTAGTATGGAATCAGTGAAAGAAAATGGCAAAGAAATTACTGTTTCTTATTGGAGAACTCTTGAAGATATAAGAAACTGGAATATTAATGAAAGACACCAAGAAGCTAAAAAAGGCGGAAAAACAAAATGGTATGAAAATTTTACCGTTAGAATTTGTAAAGTTGAACGCGAATATTCATTTGAGAATTTATAATATTTGCCTTAAATGATTTTTTTAAAGAAAATAAAGTACTTGTTCCTTATTGTAATAACAATTACTTTATTTTCTTGTTCGCCAAAAAAAAATTATTTTACAGATAAAGATGTATTTCGCTACAACGAACATGCTAACATTGCTACCTTAGATCCTGCCTTTGCAAGAAAACAAGCCGAAATATGGCCAATGAATCACTTGTACAACGGATTGGTGCAATTAGACGAAAATTTAAACGTTTTACCTGCGATTGCAAAAAAATGGAAATTTTCAGATAATGGAAAAACCATTGATTTCATTCTAAGAAAAGATGTGTTTTTTCATAAAGACAAAGCGTTTGGCAAAGACAGTACTCGCACTGTAAAAGCAACCGATTTTACGTATTCTTTTAAACGCTTGTTAGATCCAAAAGTGGCTTCACCGGGAAAATGGGTTTTAAATAACGTAAAATCCTTTGAAGCCATAAACGATACTGTTTTTAGAATAAAATTAAAAGAAGCCTTCCCTCCTTTTTTAGGATTGCTAACTATGAAATATTGTTCGGTTGTACCAAAGGAGGCAGTAGAATTTTACGGCAACAAATTCCGTTCGCATCCTGTTGGCACCGGTCCGTTTTACCTAAAATTATGGGTAGAAAACACCAAACTGGTACTTAGAAAAAATAAGTTATATTTTGAAAAAGAAAACGGAAAACAATTGCCTTATATCGAAGCAATTTCCATAACTTTTTTACCGGACAAACAAAGTGAATTTTTACAATTTATTCAAGGAAAATTAGATTTACTTTCGGGAATTGATGCTTCCTTTAAAGACGAGATTTTAACAGAAACCGGTAATTTACAACCAAAATATCGACAAAAAATAACCTTACAAAAAGCACCATATCTAAATACCGAATATCTTGGTTTTTTTATGGAAGTAAATCCAAATTATCCAACAGCAAATTTAAAAATTAGAAAAGCATTAAATTATGGATTTGACCGAGTAAAAATGATAAAATATTTACGAAATGGCATCGGAACTCCTGCTGTTAATGGATTTATTCCAAAAGGTTTACCAAGTTTCAACAACATAAAAGGTTACACCTACAAACCAAAAAAAGCCAAACAATTAATACAAAACTACATATTGGAAACCGGTGATACGCATCCTAAAATTACCATAACAACTGATGCCCAATATTTAGATTTATGCGAATACATACAACAAGAAATGAGCAATTTAGGTTTGGAAGTAAAAATAGATGTTCTACCACCTTCTATGCTCAGACAAGGAAAATCTAAAGGAGAACTTCCGGTATTTAGAGCCAGTTGGATTGCCGATTATCCGGATGCCGAGAATTATCTTTCCCTTTATTACAGCAAGTTTTTCACACCAAACGGTTCTAACTATACACATTTTAAAAATCCGGATTTCGATCGTTTATACGAAAAAGCAATCGCTACAACCGATAATAAAAAAAGGTATAAAATTTACCAAAAGATGGATAGTATTATTATTGACAAAGCTCCTATTGTACCTCTTTATTACGATGAGGTAACACGATTCTCTCAAAAGAATATTCAAAACCTAAAAATAAATGCTATTAATTTGTTAGATTTGAAAAAAGTTAGAAAAAAAAGAAGTGAATTGTAAGTAAAATAAGCAAGCATCGTTAAAATAACGCTAATTAAAAGCTTATACAATTAAATAAAAATGAAAAAAGTTAAACCAAATATTGTTTCGTATAAAGATAAAAAAGTTAAACTCTTTTTAATCTTCTTGGCACTTTCTTTCTTTTTTTGGTTTTTATCTAAATTGTCTAAGGAATACACCACAACAATTTCGTTTAAAACGGAATTCATAAACCTAGCAAAGGAAAAAACTATTTTTACCGATAAAAATTTAACTTTAAACATTACACTAAAAAGTAGCGGATTTGACTTATTAAAAAATACATTTAAAAAAAGAATAAAAATCGATCTATTAGATGTTAAAGAAACAAACGGAAAAATAGTTCTTAACCCCAACGATCAAATAACCAAAATACAAGAACAATTAGGGAATAACATTCAAATCATCCATATAGAACCTGAAATTTTAAAACTGGATTTTGGCACCTTAAACACAAAAAAAATAAAAGTAATTCCTAATCTTTCATTAAACTATAAATCCGGTTATTATCTTTCTGAACCACTAAAAATAAAACCGGATTCTATTGCTATTTCCGGACCTAAAGAAATAATAGACACCATACGTAATATTTACACAAAAGAACTGAAATTAACCGATTTGGATAACGATTTTAACCAAACTGTCTTGCTTAAAAAAAATGGAAATAACAAAATTAAATACAATACTGAAAAGATACATATTTCCGGTAAGGTAGAAAAAAACACAGAAGGAGAAATTACACTTCCTATTTATATAATAAACACCAAAGGAAAAAATGTAAAAACCTTTGAAAAAAACATAAAGGCAAAATATAAAGTAAGTCTAAAAAATTACGATAAAGTAAAAGCCTCTGATTTTAAGATTATTTGTGATTATAATCGAACAAAAAAAGATAGTTTGGATTATCTTATTCCTGAAATTCAAAAAAAATCAGAATATGTTACCGAAGTGGAAATACATCCAAAAAAAATAGAGTTTTTAATTTTAAAATAATGCTGATAATTGGTTTAACAGGAGGGATTGGCAGTGGTAAAACAACCGTTGCAAAATTATTTGAAAAATATGGAATTCCCGTTTATTATTCTGATATCGAAGCAAAAAAATTAATGAATCGTTCTAAAATTATTAAACGAAAATTAATTTCCAAATTTGGTGAGGAGGTTTACAAAGACAAATACTTAAATCGTCCTTTTTTGGCTTCAATTATTTTTAATGATAAAGATGCTTTAAACTATGTTTCTCAAGTAGTTCATCCAAAAGTAGCACAACACTTTAAACGATGGATTAATAAACAAAAAGCTCCTTTTGTAATACAAGAAAATGCCATTTTATTTGAAAATGGCTCTTACAAAAATATGGATAAAATCATTACGGTTACCGCTCCGCTAAAAACCAAAATAAATCGTGTTATCAATCGTGATAAAACTACCAAAAAACAGGTTTTAGAACGGATGAAAAATCAACTAACCGATGATGAAAAAACCAAAAAATCGGATTTTGTAATAAATAACATCGATTTAGCAGACACAAAAAAACAAGTAGAACAAATTTACCTGCAACTTCTTAAATAAGTGTTAAAAAAAAGTCCACTTCGTTAAGAATGGTTAAAAATAAACAAAGTATCTTGCAATAGATTATTTTTGTATTATGCGTAAGAAAATTTTTGTTGTTTTATCACTTCTAATGCTTATATCTATAATAGGTATCATCTTAATTCAAACTTTTTGGATTAATAATGCCATTGCCATAAGTAAAAAACAATTTAACTCTAACGCCAAATCGGCAATTACCGATGCCATAAAAAACATTGAAAAACGAGAATTTAGAGATTTTATTGAGGAAAACAGAGACTTTTTTTCGCACACTCAAAACCCTAAAAACAGAGATTTACGCACCTACATTTTTCAAAAAATAGACACTGTAAATAATGAAATTTTTACATATAAACAAAGTACATTAATCGATAATTACGAAACTAAAAGTCCTTTAAAAACTAATGGTATCAATAATTTTAAAAGTTATTTTTCTAAGAGAGAAAAAGAAATATCTTCACTAAATTTAAACATTCAAAAAGACATAAAAGGCAAACAAAAATTCAAAGCAACCGTTTACAGCGAATTGCCGGCATTTACCAAATTAGAAATAGAACAAGTCTATAAAGAAGTTGCACCAAGCAAACCAATTTACCAAAGAGTTTCTAAAAAAGAACTGGAAGCAAATTTAAAAAGAGAATTAAATAACAGAGGTATCGATACACCTTTTAAATTTGCAGTGTTTGCAGGAAATTATCCAACTAAATTACGTTCAGATAAATTTGATGATAACCAAAAAAATGTAGTAACAATTCCTATTTTCAGTAACGATTTAGGGAGAACCAAATATTACCTGAAAGTTTATTTTCCGGATCAAAAAGGGTATATTTTCTCAAACATTAAAAAGCCGTTATTTATGGCTGTAACTTTTATTTTACTTATTATTTTAGTCTTTGGTTTTGCTTTATATCAAATGATAAAACAAAAAAGAATCTCTGAAATAAAAACAGATTTTATTAATAATATGACGCATGAATTTAAAACACCAATAGCAACCATAAATTTAGCTTTGGATGCCATAAAAAATCCGAAAATTATTAATAATAAAGAGGAGGTTTTAAAATATACCAAAATGATTCGTGATGAGAACAAACGAATGCATGCTCAGGTAGAAAATGTTCTTAGAATATCTAAATTAGAAAAAAATCAATTGGAAATCAGTAAGGATGTGGTAGATATTCACGACTTATTAGACGATGCTGTATCGCATGTAGAATTAATCATTAAAGACAAAGGTGGTTATATAAAGAAACATTACAATGCCATTTTGGCAGAAATTTTAGGGAACGATTTACACCTTACAAATGTCTTTGTAAATATTTTAGACAATGCCATTAAATATACAAAAGGAGCTCCTAAAATAGATATTCATACCGAAAATGCAGGAAACAATATTATTATTAAAATAAAAGATCAAGGTATGGGTATGAGTAAAACCGTACAAAAACAAGTATTCGACAAGTTTTACAGAGAACAAAAAGGAAATATTCATGATGTTAAAGGTCACGGTTTAGGTTTATCATATGTAAAAAAAATAATTGAAAACCACAGCGGAACAGTAACCGTTGAAAGCGAAAAAGACAAAGGAAGTACTTTTATTATTAAACTTCCGTTAATATAAATAAAACTTGGATTGATTTTTGTATTAATACCAAGTACTCAAAAATTGACGATATGGCAGATAAAAAAATATTATTAGTAGAAGACGATCCAAATTTTGGAACCGTACTTAAAGATTATTTGAGTTTAAATGATTACGATGTTACACTTGCTAAAGATGGTATTGAAGGTCTAATCGAATTTAAAAATAACGATTACGACGTTGCTATTTTAGATGTGATGATGCCTAGAAAAGATGGTTTTTCATTGGCAAAAGATATTCGTGAAAAAGATAAAGAAATTCCTATTATTTTCTTAACCGCTAAAACACTTAAAGAAGATATTTTAAAAGGGTATCAAGTTGGTGCCGATGATTATTTAAACAAACCTTTTGATAGTGAAGTATTATTACATAAAATTAATGCAATGATACAACGAAAAGCAAAAGATACTGATGAGAATGACGATATTATAGAATTTCAAATAGGTAAATTTCATTTAAACACAAATTTAAGACAATTAACGTATACCGACGAAAACGGTAAAGAAGTTACGATAAAACTTTCACCAAAAGAAAATAAATTATTACGATTACTGGTTTTGCATAAAAACGATTTAATGCCAAGAGAGTTAGCTCTCACAAAAATTTGGCGTGATGATAATTATTTTACATCCAGAAGTATGGACGTATATATTGCGAAATTAAGAAAATACCTAAAACCAGATCCTAATGTAGAAATTATCAACATTCACGGTGAAGGATTTAGATTAGTAGAAAAAAAATAATTTTATCATAACCGCAAAAATTTATGAAATTAGCTTTGTTTAGATGTAAAATTTTAGAATCCGAAGGAATACATTAGTATATCGAGGGTTGTGAAATGAAACAGATGAATAAAGATAATTTCAAACGCTCTCAAGTTTGAACTTTTGAAAATCATAAAATTATTAACGTAATTATTTATATTTCATTATTTTATTCAACAAAAGTGGAGGTTGTGGTGAATTTAGCGGAATAATTATTTAGTGACCTATCAAGTATCAAACGCTTGATAGGTTTTCTTTTGCAAAATATTGTACATTTGTATCAAACTTAAAAATATGGCTGAAATAATTAAACTCTATAACGAAAACCCAAACCCAAAAGCAATTGAAAAAATTGTAAAAGTTTTAAAAAAAGGTGGTTTAATTATTTATCCAACCGATACTGTTTATGGTCTTGGTTGTGATATTACAAACAATAAAGCATTAGAAAAAATAGCCAGAATCAAAGGCGTAAAACTCGATAAAGCAAATTTCTCATTTGTATGTGAGGATTTAAGTAATCTATCAGATTATGTAAAACAAATCGACCAACCTACTTTTAAACTTTTAAAAAGAGCTTTACCCGGACCTTATACTTTTATTTTAGAAGGAAATAACAAATTACCCAAAGTTTTTAAAAAGAAAAAAACGGTAGGTATTAGAGTACCTGATAATAATATTGCTCGTGCAATTGTTTCCGCTCTTGGTAATCCTATTGTTTCTACATCGATAAAAGATGAAGATGAAGTTATTGAATACACAACCGATCCTGAACTTATTTATGAAAAATGGAAAAACAAAGTAGACTTAGTAGTCGATGGCGGTTACGGAGACAACCAAGCATCTACGGTTATAGATTTAAGTAATGGTGAAACCGAAGTTATCCGTAAAGGAAAGGGAAGCATAGATATTTTATAAAATTAAAACAATTGAAAATGATAGATGACAAAAAAATCAAAGAAAAATTAAAACAAAAAACCTGGAACGAAATAAAAACAAACGACTCTTGGGCTATTTTTAAAATTATGTCCGAGTTTGTAGAAGGCTACGAAAAATTAAGTCGCGTTGGTCCTTGTGTAAGTATTTTTGGTTCCGCAAGAATGAAACCGGACAACAAATATTACAAAATGGCTGAAGAAGTTGGCTATTTATTAGCTAAAAATGGCTACGGAGTAATTACCGGTGGCGGTCCGGGAATTATGGAAGCAGGAAACAAAGGTGCACACAGAGCAAATGGCGTTTCTGTAGGATTAAATATCGAATTACCTTTTGAACAGCATGATAATCCGTATATCGATCGCGATAAAAGTTTGGATTTCGACTATTTTTTTGTTAGAAAAGTAATGTTTGTTAAATACTCTCAAGGGTTTGTGGTAATGCCGGGAGGTTTTGGTACATTAGATGAATTATTTGAAGCAATCACCTTAATTCAAACTAAAAAAATAGGAAAATTTCCAATCATTTTGATGGGAAGCGAATTCTGGAATCCAATGTTTGATTGGATAAAATCTACCTTATTAGACAAATTTTACACTATTAGCGAAAAAGATTTAGATTTAGTACAAGTTTATGACGAACCACAAGAAGTAATTGATTACCTAAATAAATTTTATGGTAAATATCATTTAAGTCCTAATTTTTAGACTAAAAAAAGAGCATTTTCAATAAAATGCTCTTTTTTTTATATTGCATTATACAATTACCCAATTATCTTATTAACCGATTCAAATAATTTTCCGTCTGATATATAAGAACCTTTTAAAAGCATATCAAAAAGTTCGGCATTACGTTCTTTGGTATAAGGTTTTTCTCCCTTAAGATAAGTAAAACTTTTATCTGTTGAATTATCAATAAACCACTGATAATCCGCTTTTTTTCTAAAATCAAAATCCGGTTTATCACTTTTAATTACAATCCGATTTATCGTTTCGGGATTTGCTCTAAATAAATCCAATTGTTTCGACTCGATATGATCAATATATTTCACATTATTTAATACTTTTTCCCAAACTAAATCACTAAATAAATCCAGTTGTTCTTGTACCAATTCGGGATTTGTATTTTTAATTTCTTGCCATTTATCTGCATCAATTTTTTGTGTTGCCAAAAATTTAGCAAACTCTTGATGCATTTCATTTAGTTGATCGGAAGTTAATCTTCTGTATTTCATTTTAAAACAATTTTTTATATTCCTTTAAAGCCTTATCTATAATTGCAACAGCTCTTTTTAAATCTTCTTTTTTAAGAACATACGCAATTCGAATTTGATTTTTTCCGGCACCGTCAGTTGAGTAAAATCCACTTGCCGGAGCAACCATAACCGTTTCATTATCTACTGAAAACCCTTCTAAAAGCCATTGTGCAAAATGATCAGCATCATTTATTGGCAACTCGGCAATTAAATAAAAAGCTCCCTTTGGAATGGATACTTTTAAATCTTTAATTTTATTTAATTCTGATATCAAAATATTTCTTCTATCTTGATATTCAGATATCACTTCATCAAAATATTCTTGTGGTGTATCTAATGCTGCTTCACTAGCGATTAATGCTAATGTTGGCGGACTTAACCTCGCTTGTGCGAATTTAATTACCGTTTGGATAAACGATTTATTTTTAGAAACCACACAACCAATTCTGGCACCACACATACTGTATCTTTTAGACACCGAATCGATTAAAATAGCGTGTTGTTCCAATCCGTCTAAATCCATTACCGAATGATGATCTAATCCATCATAAACAAACTCACGATAAACTTCATCTGCAATTAAGAAAATATCGTGTTTTAATACCAATTCTTTTAATTTTTCAATTTCTTGTTTGGTATATAAATAACCTGTCGGATTTCCCGGATTACAAATTAAAATAGCCTTTGTTTTAGGAGTGATTAATTTTTCAAACTCGGCAATATCAGGCAAAGCAAAACTATTTTCAATGGAGGATTCTACCGGTTTTACCACAACACCATTCGCCTTTGAAAATCCGTTATAATTAGCATAAAATGGTTCCGGAATAATAATTTCATCTCCTGCATCTGTTATACTTCCAATAGTAAATAAAAGAGCTTCCGAACCTCCAGTTGTTACAACAATATCGTTTGCATTTACATGAATGTTATTTTTTTTGTAATAATCTGCTAATTTATCACGATAAGTTTCTGAACCTTCTGATCTTGCGTATGATAAAACTTCAATATCGGCATTCTTTACAGCATCAATAGCATTTTTTGGTGTTTTGATGTCCGGTTGTCCGATGTTTAGATGAATTACTTTCTTCCCTTTTTTCTTTGCTTCTTCTGCAAAAGGAACTAGTTTCCTAATCGGTGATTGAGGCATTTGCAAGCCTTTAGTTGATATATTGGGCATAATTTTCTCTGTTGATTTAATGGTGCAAAAATGCAAATAATACCTAACATTAACAATTAATTTAGTGTTATATTCTTTACTTTTTTGTATTTTGCTATTAAATTAATATTTTATGAATTTTAAAGTTATTTTTAAAAAATTCACGCTTTTGATTTGTGTTCTATTACTTAGTTTTACACCAAAAGCACAAAATAGTTTTAATATTATAGGTAAAAATGAGGTAACTTCAGTTCCATTTCAATTTAAAAATAATTTAATTTTAATTCCTATTTCAATTAACAATCAAGAGTTTACTTTTATCTTAGACACCGGCGTATCTAAAACCTTACTTTTTAACATCAAAGCAAATGATTCCGTAAAGCTAAACAATCGTAAAAAAGTACGTATCAAAGGACTTGGAGCAAACGAATATTATCGAGCAATAAAATCGACTTATAATTTTATCAAGATAAAAAACGTCATTCATCCTAAAGCTGAAATTTATTTAATAACTGAGGCAAATTTTGATTTTTCTTCAAGAATTGGCATTGATGTACACGGAATTATAGGTGCCGATTTGCTCAAAAATTTTATTGTTGAAATAGATTATATTAAAAAGAAAATTAAATTTTATAAATCGAAAAAAATTAAATTAAGACGAAAAAAGAAATGGAAAATAATACCAATAAAAATCATTAATGAAAAACCATACATAGCTTTAAAAATTAATAATACAATTCAAAATTTATTAATAGATTCCGGTTCCGGAGATGCTCTTTGGCTGTTTGAAAATGAAAATAATAAAATACCAAAAAAACATTTCGAAGATTACTTAGGTAATGGTTTAAGCGGTGAAATACATGGAAAAAAAGCAAAAATAAAAGATTTTTTTCTTGGTAATTTTCATCTAAAAAATGTGTTAGTTGCCTATCCGGATTCTACATATATTCAATATAAAAAAGATGGTTTTACTAGAAATGGTATCATTGGCGGTAATATTTTAAAGCGGTTTAAAGTCATCTTAGATTATCCAAATAAACGGCTCTTTTTAAAGAAAAATTCTAAATTTAATGAGCCTTTTTGGTATAATAAAACAGGTTTAGACATTTCTTATAACGGAAAAATATTGGTAAAAGAACAAAAAATAAATTTACTGAATTCCGATTCAAACGGAAATAAAACCATCGATTTTTTAAGTATCATTCAATTTGCTTTTAAAGATTCGTATATTATTTCAGGAGTTAAAAAAGGGTCTTCCGGAGAAAAAGCAGGATTACAAAAAGGAGATGTTTTAATTGAAATTAATGGTCGTCAAAGCTTTAATTATAAACTAGAAGACATCATCCAAAAATTATCCGGAAAAAAGAAAAAAGTACACCTAACAATTGAACGTAATAGTATAAAATATAAGTTTGAAGTACCATTAATTGACTATTTATAAAAAATTATCAATAAAAAGGCATTATTTATTAGTAAAAATTTGCTGCTTTTGGTACTTTTGCAATAAATAAAAAATACAAATGGCTACTACAAAAGAGTTACAAGATTTTGCAACACAGGTGCGAAGAGATATCGTTAGAATGGTTCATGCCGTACAATCCGGTCATCCCGGAGGTTCTTTAGGTACAACCGAATTTATGACCGTTCTATATAATGAAATCATGGATTATTCAAAAGATTTTAAAATGGAAGATCCCGGAGAAGACCTGTTTTTCCTTTCAAACGGCCATATTTCTCCTGTTTGGTATAGCGTACTGGCAAGGACCGGATTTTTTCCTGTAAAAGAATTAGCCACTTTTAGAAAACTAAACTCTAGATTGCAAGGGCATCCTACTACGCATGACGGTTTACCCGGAATTAGGATGTCAGCAGGCTCCTTAGGACAAGGATTATCCGTTGCCATTGGTGCTTGCGAAGCTAAAAAATTAAACAAAGACAACCATTTGGTTTACACACTTCATGGTGATGGTGAATTACAAGAAGGTCAGATTTGGGAAGCTGTAATGTATGCTGCAGGTAATAAAATAGACAATTTAATTTCTACAATAGATTACAACCAAGCTCAAATCGACGGTATGTTAGACGAGGTACTTCCTATGGGAGATTTACATGCTAAATTCGCTGCTTTTGGTTGGAAAGTATTAGAAATTAAAAAAGGTAATGATATTGATGCTGTTCGCGAGGGTTTGCTTAAAGCGAAAAAAGAAACCGGTAAAGGAAAACCTGTCTGTATCATTATGCATACCGTTATGGGACACGGCGTAGATTTTATGATGGATAAAAACAAATGGCACGGAAAACCGCCAAGTGACGAACAACTCCAAAAAGCCCTAGAACAAAATCCGGAAACATTAGGTGATTATTAAAAATCTGTATTTCCTTTAAAAACAAAAAACCTCTGATTTAAAATCGGAGGTTTTACTTTTTTACTTCGGTAATAATAAAAAAAGAACATAACAAAACCACTTTCAATCGCCAAAACGAAGTAGTCTGTATAAATTGAATTTAATTTAATTCTCTATTCTTCTTTCTTTTTTCCGCTTCGCATAAAAAGAATTAACATTACTGCCAATCCTCCAAAAACAGCAAACAAGAAAAAACCACCAATTATTCCCCAAGTCCAATCGATTAAAGGTAACATATTTTTTATCATCATCATTTCTTTTAATTTTTTACAAATATAACCACTTTTTAAGTTAAATTAAGTGACAAAAATCACTTTCATAAAAAATATTACATATATATACTACTTAATCCATTGTTAAACTGTATTTTTGCACCTTTTAAAAATCGGATTATAAAATACAATATGCAATCTATTAGAAACATCGCTATTATAGCACACGTCGATCACGGAAAAACCACCTTAGTCGATAAAATTATTGACCAAGCAAAAATCTTAGACGAACGTAAAGTACGTACAGACTTATTATTAGACTCTAATGACTTAGAACGAGAAAGGGGAATTACCATTCTTTCTAAAAACGTTTCCATAACTTATAAAGGCGTAAAAATTAACGTTATCGATACTCCCGGTCACGCCGATTTTGGTGGTGAAGTAGAACGTGTACTAAAAATGGCTGATGGTGTTCTTCTTTTAGTAGATGCCTTTGAAGGTCCAATGCCTCAAACTAGATTTGTACTTGGTAAAGCATTAGAATTAGGTTTAAAACCAATCGTAGTTGTTAATAAAGTTGATAAAGACAATTGTACTCCTGATTTGGTACACGAAAAGGTATTTGACTTAATGTTTGCCTTAGATGCAACTGAAGATCAACTGGATTTTCCTACCATTTACGGTTCCGCCAAAAATGGTTGGATGAATTACGACTGGAAAGACGAAACCGATAATATTATTCCTTTATTAGATTCTATTATTGAACATATTCCGGAAGCTCCTTATCGTGAAGGATCTCCACAAATGCAAATTACCTCATTAGACTTTTCTTCGTTTACCGGAAGAATTGCTATCGGTAGAGTATTTAGAGGCGATTTAGAAGAAAATAAAGATTACATGCTTTGTAAAGCAGATGGTTCTACAAAAAAAGTGCGTATCAAAGAATTACACGTTTTTGAAGGAATGGGCAAAATGAAAGTTTCTAAAGTACGAAGTGGTGATATTTGTGCCATTACCGGAATTGAAGGCTTTGAAATTGGTGATACTATTGCTGATTTGGAAAAACCGGAAGCCTTACCTAGAATTTCAATCGACCAACCTACAATGAGTATGTTGTTTACCATTAACAACTCTCCTTTCTTTGGTAAAGAAGGAAAATATGTAACTTCCAGACATTTACGTGATCGTCTAGAAAAAGAATTGGAAAAAAACTTGGCAATGAAAGTGGAATATACCGATTCGGAAGACAAATTTATTGTCTATGGCCGTGGTGTTTTACACTTATCGGTTTTAATCGAAACCATGCGTAGAGAAGGTTACGAACTACAAGTAGGGAAACCACAAGTAATTGTAAAAGAAATTGATGGTGTAAAATGTGAACCAATGGAAACCTTATCTATTGATGTTCCGGAAGAACATGCCAGTAAAGCTATTAACTTAGTTTCTTTAAGAAAAGGAGATTTATTAGTTATGGAACCAAAAGGAGATTTACAACACTTAGAATTTACAATTCCTTCAAGAGGATTAATTGGTTTACGAAACAGAATCTTAACAGCAACACAAGGTACAGCAATTATAAATCACCGTTTTAGTGAATATGCTCCTATAAAAGGAGAGTTTGTTGAAGAGGCAAAAGGTGCAATAGTTTCTTCTGAAACAGGAAAAGCAACCGCTTATGCTATTGATAAATTACAAGATAGAGGTCGATTCTTTATTGAACCTAACCAAGAAATATACAAAGGACAAGTAGTTGGTGAAAATAATAAAAACGATGATTTAACGGTTAATTTAATTAAAGGAAAACAACTTACTAATGTTCGTTCTTCCGGTAACGACAACGCCGCTAAAATTGCACCTAAAGTAGAAATGTCTTTAGAAGAATGTATGGAATACATTAAAGATGATGAATATTTAGAAGTAACACCATTAAGTTTGCGTATGCGTAAAATAAAAATGGGAAAATAAACATTATCATTTATCCCGAATTATTCATAGGTTTTCGTTATGAAAAGTCAAAATACCAATAAAATTGGGAAGCGCAGGAATTTTTTAGTGAAATAATTGTAGCCCAATTCTGAGCTAAATAAATTTTGAGCATTTTCAATTATAGCAGGTAGTTTGGCTTTGTAATAGAAAATGTATGAATAATTCGGGTTATAATAAATTTACAAAGACTGTCCAAAAAGACAGTCTTTTTTTTCATATATAAAAAACTTAAGAGCGAATACAAAAGATAATAGTCATTTAATCTAAAATAAACCTAAGTTAGCAGTAGAATTATTATTCTAAAAAACAAATTAACTAACCAAATTTTATTTTACAAAATGAAAAATTTATTAAAAATTACGTTGCTTATAACAGCAATAATCTTATTTAACTCGTGTAAAAAAGAAGAAACACTAACTGAAGAAACTAATCAAAACAAATTTCCGGAAATCAAAGCCAAATTAGACAAAATGTATTTTAATACAACTAATTTAGAGAAAATTGATTTTGAATTACCTGATGGAACAACACAAGAAATGTTCTTGGTAGAAGACGATATTATGTTTTCCAGAGAGCAAATTCAAAATATGACACAACCGGAAAATTATGATAATTTAGAAAACAACAGACAATATAGAACATGGAATTTAGTAAATCCCGGAACAATTAATATTATTGGTTATACCGGTGGAAGCTATGGGTTATCTTCAAAAGAACGTACTGCATTACAATGGGCAATTAACAACTATAACAGATTAAATCTAAGCATCCGTTTTAACCTTACTTTCGGAACAAACTACAGCTCTAAAGATATGGTAGTATATCACAATCCTAATGGTTCGGGTTCAGGTGGTTCTGCCGGTTTCCCAAGTAATGGAAAACCTAACAAATACGTACAAATTTACGGTTTAAACTCTTATGATACTAACGTTGTAGAACATGTATTAACACATGAAATTGGACACTCTGTAGGTTTTAGACATACCGACTGGTTTAGCAGACAAAGTTGCGGACAAAATGCAAATGAAGGAACAGGCTCTGATGGAGCAGTGCACATACCGGGAACTCCAACAGGATTTGATGCCACTTCTATTATGGTTGCTTGCTTTGGACCTAACGAAGATGGTGAGTTTAATGCAAATGACATCACCGCTTTAAATTATTTATATTAGACTTTTTTATAGTATTTAATAAGATTGATTGTAAAAGGCACCTTATTTAGGTGTCTTTTTTTATATTTGTAAAGAAATAATCATACAAAATTAAACCATTATGAAAATAGAAGTTTCAAACGGAGAAATTGCCGATAAATTAACCATTATCGAAATAAAATTAAAACAGATTAAAGACGAGGCAAAACTAAAAAATCTAAAAAACGAATACCAAGTTTTAGATGAAGCTGTATCTAAAATCATTAAAAAAGAACATCCTTTATATCAAGAATTATTAAAAATAAACCAAGAACTTTGGGATATTGAAGATAAAATACGTGATTTAGAACGTGATAAAGATTTTGGGGAAGAATTTGTAAAAACAGCAAGGGCAGTCTATTTTACAAATGATAAACGCTCGGAAATTAAACGAAAAATAAACGAACTTACAGGCTCTAATTTAATTGAGGAAAAATCGTATCAAAAATATGATTAGAGATTGTCCTAAAAAGCAAAAAACCTGCAAAATAAAATTTTGCAGGTTTTTTTAATTTTACTATCCTTTCGCTTTCAACAAAGCAATATCCAAAACATCATCCATATTAGATACATAATGGATTTTTAATCCTTTTAAATATTTAGGATTAATTTCATCAATATCCTTTTTATTTTCTTCACAAAGGATAATCTCTTTAATATTAGCTCTTTTTGCGGCCAGGATTTTTTCTTTGATTCCACCTACCGGTAAGACCTTGCCTCTTAAAGTAATTTCTCCGGTCATCGCTAACTTTGATTTCACTTTTCTTTTTGTTAAAGAGGAAACCATAGACGTTAACATTGCAATTCCGGCACTTGGACCATCTTTTGGCGTAGCTCCTTCCGGAACATGAACGTGTATTTTATTCTTTTCTAAAACTTTTTCATCAATTCCAAATTTAGCTGCATTTGCTAAAATATATTCTCTTGCAATAGTAGCAGATTCTTTCATTACTTTTCCTAAATTTCCGGTTAACGTAAGCCCTTTTCCTTTAGAAATTATGGATTCTATAAATAAAATATCTCCTCCTACTTGTGTCCAAGCCAAACCTGTTACCACTCCGGGAACATTATTATTTTCGTATTTATCACGCTCCATTCTTGGTACACCTAATATTTTTTCAATCTCTTCGGGTGTAATATTTACTTGATAATCTTCTTCCATCACAATGCTTTTGGCCACGTGTCTAACCACTTTAGCCAATTGTTTATCTAAACCACGAACTCCGGATTCACGGGTATATCCTTCAATAATTTTTTCGAAGGATTTTTTACTCAACTTAATATCTTTGGCTGTAATTCCGTGATTTTCTATTTGTTTTGGCAATAAATGACGTTTCGCTATCTCTACCTTTTCTTCAATAGTATAACCGGTAACATTTATAATTTCCATACGATCACGCAAAGCCCAAGGAATAGTTGACAAACTATTTGCAGTTGCAATAAATAAAACTTTTGACAAATCGTAATCTACATCTAAAAAATTATCGTGAAATGTAGTATTTTGTTCCGGATCCAAAACCTCTAACATTGCTGCCGAAGGATCTCCTTGGTTACCTGCACTTAATTTATCAATTTCATCTAAAACCATTACCGGATTTGACGTTTTTACTTTCTTTAAACTTTGAATGATACGTCCCGGCATTGCTCCGATATACGTTTTTCGATGTCCTCTAATTTCCGATTCATCACGCAAACCGCCAAGAGATAGTCTTACGTATTTACGACCAATAGCTTCTGCAATAGATTTACCAAGAGAAGTTTTACCAACTCCCGGAGGTCCATAAAGACATAAAATAGGCGATTTCATATCATTTTTTAATTTTAAAACCGCTAAATATTCTAGGATACGGTCTTTTACTTTGTCCAATCCAAAATGATCGCGATCTAAAATTTCTTTTGCTTTTTTTAAGTCAAATTTATCTTCTGTAAACTCATTCCAAGGCAATTCTAAAAACAAATCTAAATAATTTCTTTGTACCGAATATTCGGCTACTTGCGGATTCATTCGTTGTAATCTACCCAATTCTTTTTCAAAAACTATGGCAACTTCTTTTGTCCATTTTTTAGCTTTTGCCTTTTCTTTCATTTCAGCAATTTCTTCGTCATAAGACACACCACCAAGTTCTTCTTGAATAGTCTTTAACTGCTGATGTAAAAAATACTCACGTTGTTGCTGATCCATATCTTCGCGTACCTTAGACTGAATATCATTTCGCAACTCTAAACGTTGCAATTCATTATGCATTTTTTTCAGCGTTGCCAAGGCACGTTCTTTTTGGTTTTCAATTTCTAAAAGTTCTTGTTTTTCTTTTACTTCCAAATTCATATTAGAAGAAACAAAATCGACTAAAAAAGCATCAGATTTAATATTTTTTATAGCAAAACTTGCCTCGCTTGGTAGATTCGGATTTTCTTGAATTATCTTTAATGCCAATTCTCGAATCGAAGCAATAATTTCATTAAATTCCTTATCTCTTGAAGACCGCACATCGTTAAAATCAGACACTTTAGCTTTTAGATATGGCTTTTCTTGTACAATTTTATCAATTTTAAAACGCTTTTGCCCTTGAATAACAACCATCGTGTTGCCATCAGGCATTTTTAACATTTTTAAAATTTTAGCAACCGTTCCGGTAGTATAAATATCCTTTTGTTTTGGTTCTTCTACATCGGAATTTATTTGTGCCACTACACCAATAGTTTTATTACCTTGATTGGCATCTTTTATCAATTTAATCGATGTGTCTCTACCTGCGGTTATCGGTACTACAACGCCCGGAAAAAGCACCATATTTCGCAAAGGTAAAATTGGTAATTCCTTAGGAATTGCTTCGTCATTCATTTTTTTCTCATCTTCGGCTGACATTAACGGAATTAATTCGCTATCTTCATCAATTAAACCTTGAAGTGACAAATTGTCTATTATTTTTATTTTCGGATTACTCATATTGTTATGTCATTTTGGCGTAAAATACTATTTATCTAGTTTAGACGCTACATTATATTAATGGTTTTTAATAATTTAAAAAACATCCAAATTTAAGTCTGAATATTTCAATTTTTATGCCAATCTAGTCTAAAATTTCTGCTTTTATAAAGATATCTTCGTTTGGCCAATCGTCTTTTCCTCTTTTTACTTTGGTAATCTTGTCAACTACATCCATTCCTTTAATTACTTTTCCAAAAACAGTATGTTCAAAATTAAGATGTGGCTCGCTTTTTACGGTGATATAAAACTCAAAAGGTGTAGATAATTTTTGCGGATTATTATCCCAATCTCTAGCAATTGCAATACTTCCACATTCGTGTTTATGGTTTTTTCTAAACTCCGGTGGCAAGCGATAATTTTTATATTTATTTCTAAAATTGGAAGTTTTAAAGTCTTCCGAATTTCCTCCCTGAGCGATAAAATTTGGCACTACTCTATGAAAGCAAGTCGTATCAAAATACCCTTTTTTAACCAAAAAAATAAAATTGGCTCGATGTAGTGGTGTATCTTTAAACAACTGAATATCAATATCACCTAAACGCGTTGTAAAACGGACTTTTGTCTCGGTATTTTCATTACCATAAGCCGTAAAAAATGCAACGGTGTTTTTATTATTTAAACTATCTTTTTTCTTTGCTGTTTTTCGCTTTTGCGGAATCGCTTTTCGTTTTGATTTAACGGTTAAATCAACCTTATTTTTTTTAGCATTAGTACAACTCGCCACAAACAACACTAAAAAGTAAAAGAACGCTTTTTTCATCCTGTTTTTCTTTTCTTGAACCGACAAATTTACATTATTTGATTGTAACAGTACTTACTTTTATTTTTTACTTTTTTTAATAATTTCAGCTAATAATTTTCTTGCACGCATTAATTTTACTTTAACAGTGCTTAATGGCTCATTTAATACCATTGCAATTTCTTTAAGACGCATTTCTTGAAAATATCGCAATTGAATAACCTCTTGATATGCAGGCTTTAACTTTTTAATATTAGCCAATAAAACAGCAAGATTTTGCTCGGTAATAATAGCATCTTCTGCCGATGGTGATTCGTCTAAAACATCAATATTTGTTTTATCTTCTCTATTTAGAGATATAAAAATTGCTTTTTGCTTTCGTAAATGGTCAATATAGATATTTTTAGCAATGGTAATCAACCAAGTTTTAAAGGTATATTTTTTATTGTATGTTTCTAATTTATCAAAAGCTTTTGCAAATGCCTTTATGGCAATATCTTCGGCTTCATCCTCATTTTTTATTTTTTCAAACAAAAAATGGAACACATCTTTCCAATAAGTGTTTAAAAGAATTTTAAAAGCAGTTTGATCGCCGGCTTTTGCTTCTTCAATATATTTCTCTAATTTTTCTTTTTTCAATTACCAAGTTTTGGATTTTACTATTGTGTTTGCTACAAAAAGATACATTTGGATTATTATCAAAAACAATTCCAATATCGGAACAAAGATAACCAAATCTTTTTCATCTAATTTTACTGCTGTTTTGTACAGATAAAAATATTGAATTAATAATCTCAAAATAAAAAATTGTATTACCAAAATTGTTGTTAGATTAAAAATTAAAAACAGTCCTAAAATCCAAAATAACAAGTTCGTAACATAAAATAACGCCAACAAAAATTGATGTTTTTTTTGGTAATTTTCGGCTGTGGAAATATGCCGTCTTTTTTGATGAATCCATTTTATAAAATTGGTATGTACTTTTGAAATGGTATGTGCTTTTTTATGGTAACAAATTGCTGTATTTTCTTTTGTAGCAACCTGATTTACAAACAGATCATCGTCACCTGATTTTATGTGTTGGTGCGTTATAAATCCGTTATTTTTAATAAAAAGTTCTTTTTTATACGCTAAATTACGTCCAACTCCCATATATGGAATTCCTATTTTTGCATATGAGAAATACTGCAATGCTGTCATTACAGTTTCAAAGCGAATCAACTTATTAAGCCATGATTTTGGTCTTTTTTGGTAAGCTCCATAACCTAAAACCAATTGCTTTTTCGATAATTTTGTGGTCATCAAGCTTATCCATTTATCTGAATTTGGCTTACAGTCTGCATCCGTAAAAAGTAAATTAGCATATTTTGCTTTTTCAACTCCATTGGTAATGGCATTTTTTTTATTTCCGGAAAGACTCTCCGGTTCCAAATTAACAATCGTAATATCCAATAGTGGATTTTGTTGTTTAAAAAATTGCAAGACTTTTAAAGTATCATCTGTAGAATGATCGTTAATTAAAATTAGTTCAAATTTAGAATGGTTTTGATTTCTAAAAAAAGGAAGGTTTTGTTTTAAATTAACTGCTTCATTTTTAGCTGCAATAATAATCGAAACAGATAATTCTTCCGATGCATCGTTTGCATTATCATTACTAAAAAGAAAAAAAGAAAAAATGCCCAAATAATACAATATCTGAATGATAGACACTGCAACAAACACAAATACTATTATTTGTGTACTTAACAAACTCTAATTGGCAATTTGATTGTCTAAATTAGTACTACAACCATTTTCATTTCCGCATCCGCAAGTGATACCTTCTTGCTTCATTCGTACATTTTTTCCGGCACAAGTACCATCAAACTCACCATCTTTTTTAGCCCAAATTTTAATTGCCAAACCTAAAATTCCGATGCTTAACAAGCCAACTGAAATTAAAATTAATTTTAACATTATATCGTTATTTAAAAGTTGTGACAAAGGTACAATAAATCCATTTTTTAAAATCAAAAAAGACGTTAAAATTATTCTTTGTTTTTTTAAAGCAATTAAACTTAAAAGCTGTTAAAAAAATTTCATTTATTAAAGGTTGCTTTTATGAAGTAACCTTTTTTCATGAAAAACTATTTGAACCAAAACTATATTTGTTTATTTTCGCACAATGAAAATAAAATACGTATTTGCTTTAACTGTTGCAATTCTTTTTTTACATTCTTGTAAAAAGGAAACAGATCAAAAATCCGACAAAACAATTATTTCACATTCAGAATCTAATTTAGTTAAATATGCTAAAGGTTTTGATATTGTAAAAAATAAGGATTTTAACGCGCTTATTTTAAATCCGAATACTAAAGAAGAAAGACATATTATTGTAGTAAAACCTAATAAAAATTTTAAATATGTACAAAGAGGAAAACAACTTGTTTTTTACAAACCAATCACCAAAATTGTTGTAACCTCTACAACACATATCCCAATGTTAGAGTTATTAAATGAGAGTAATTCGCTTATCGGATTTCCTAATACCAAATATATTTCATCAGTAAAAACCAGAAAGTTAATCAATTCCGGAAAAATTGTAGAACTAGGGAAAGAACAAAACATCAACACCGAATTGCTAATCGATTTACAACCTGATGTTGTTATTGGTTTTTCTATAGGAAATAACAATAAAACTTTCAAAAATATCGAAAAATCCGGAATTCCGGTAATCATTAATAATGATTGGTTAGAAAAATCTCCATTGGGAAGAGTTGAATGGCTGAAATTTTTTGGTGTTTTATTTAATAAATTAGAAAAAGCAGATACTATTTTTAATACTATCGAAGAGAAATATAACAAAGCTAAAAACATTGCTTTAAGAGCAAAAAACAAACCTAAAATACTTTCCGGAGTTCTTTATAAAGACAAATGGAATTTACCTGCAGGAGAAAGTTATGTTGCACAGTTTTTAAAAGATGCCAATGTAAATTATCCTTGGCAAAACAGCAAAGGTTCCGGAAGTTTATCACTCGCTTTTGAAAGTGTTTACGACATCGCAAAAGATGCCGATATTTGGATCTCTCCGGGATATTATCAAAGTTATTCGCAATTAGAAAAAGACAATCGTCACTACAAGAAATTTGATGCCTTTAAAAATAAACAAATCTATAATTTTACCAAAAAGAAAGGAGCAACAGATGGTATTTTATATTACGAACTCGCTCCTATTCAGCCGGATATTGTATTAAAAGACATTATTAAAATTACACATCCGGAATTGCTAAAAAATTACAAACCGTTTTATCTAGAAAATTTATCTGATTAATATAGCTTTTATTACCTATATTTAGTATTTATAGGTTTTTAAGACTTTAAAATATAAATAAAGTATTTTAAGACTATTTTTTTATATCTTTGTACTATGAAAAAGGCAATAATATCTGCAGACATTATCGCATACACAGCATTATCTGATAAGAATAAACAATTTTTAGAAAAAAAAATATCGGAATTATTTC
>JALSLI010000014.1 GCA_026988395.1 Flavobacteriaceae bacterium
CCGATTCAAGCGAATTTATTTTCGTTGAAACGGAAAATGGTATCTATAAAACAACCAATTTTGTTCCGGTTTTAAACGATTCGTACGAGCTTACTGTTGTCTATAACAACGAAACCTATAAAGCAACCGAGACCTTGTTACAGGCTCCCGAAATTTTATCAATTTACCAATCTACCGATGAAGGATTTAGTATTAATGCACCTGAGGTAAATGTAATTTTTCAAGATTTTGAAGACCAATCCGATTATTATCGTGTTTCTTTTAATTATTTAAAGCCAACAGATGCAACTTTAAGCAATTATGAATCGCAAGATAAATACCAATTTGTTTTCAACGATCAATTTCAAGAAAATAATCCGATTTCTATTTTTTATGAAAACGAAGAATTACAAACTAATGATGTGGTTAAAATTAAGATTAACTCCGTTTCCAAACGTTTTTACAATTTTTTGGTAAAGTTAGAAGAGCAGGTAGATGGCGGTTTCGGACCCTTTTCCTTACCACCTGCCAATGTGAAGGGAAATGTTGTAAACACAACTAATTCGAGTAATTATCCGTATGGATATTTTAGTTTAAATAAGGTTAAAACCGAAGAATATATCTATCAATAATATGAAACAAATAAAACGATGTACTTGGTGTGAGAAAACGGATTTAGAAAGAGAATACCACGATAAAGAATGGGGAACACCGCTTTATGACGACCAAAAGCTATTTGAATTTTTAATTTTAGAAGGAGCACAAGCAGGATTAAGTTGGTCAACCATTTTAAACAAACGCGAAAATTACCGGAAATCTTTTGACGATTTTAATCCGTTATTGGTATCAAAATACACACAAGAAAAATTGGAGGAATTGCTATTAAATAAAGGAATTATCCGTAATAGACTAAAAATAAACGCTGCGGTGAGCAATGCAAAAGCATTTTTAAAAGTGCAAGAAGAATTTGGTTCATTTGCTAGTTATATCTGGCAATTTACAGATGGCAAACCCATTGTAAATCAGTTTAAAACAGAAGAAGAAATACCTGCAAAAACAGCCATATCCGAAAAAATGAGTAAAGATTTAAAAAAACGCGGTTTTAAATTTATAGGTCCAACAATTTGCTATGCTTTTATGCAAGCAACAGGAATGGTAAATGATCACGTAGTTTCTTGTTTTAGGTATAGAGAGCTTTAATTTGTAGGCAATTAAAAAACAAGCTTTATCTTTGTAAAAAAAAAGTAAAATTGATTTTTCTAAACAACACAGATGACTTTCCTAATGTAGAAACCGCAGATCAATATGGTGTTTTGGCTGTTGGTGGCGATTTATCGGTTAATCGCTTGTTAAACGCGTATAAAAACGGTATTTTTCCTTGGTATAATCAAGGAGAACCGATTATATGGTATGCTCCGCCAAAGCGAATGGTTTTATTTCCGGAGGAGTTGAAAATTTCAAAGAGTATGAAACAAATACTTAAAAAGGAAATTTTTACCGTTACTTTTAACCGAAATTTTAAGGAAGTAATTAGGCAATGTAAAACAATTCATAGACAAGGGCAACAAGGCACTTGGATAACCGATGAAATGGAAGCAGCATACTTAAAATTATATGAGTTAGGTAAAGCAAAATCCGTTGAAGTTTGGCAAAACAACCAGTTGGTAGGAGGTTTATACGGCGTGGATTTAGACACAGTATTTTGTGGTGAATCGATGTTTAGTTTGGTGAGTAATGCCTCAAAAACAGCATTCATTTATTTGGTAAAACACCTGCAAAGCCAAAATTATAAAGTGTTAGATTGTCAAGTTTATAATGATCATTTAGCAAGTTTGGGAGCAAGAGAAATACCAAGAATGGAATTTATGAAGATTTTGAAAAATTTATGATTTTACGCAGAATTGTATTTTATTCATTTTTAAGATAAAAATACAACTACTTAATAATAAGTATTTTATATTTTTTAAACTTTTAAAAATTACCTACCACTGGGTATTTTTTTTGTGATTTTTATTGTTTATCTTTAAGCAATGATTTATCTTATCGACACATCGACACATCGACACATCGACACATCGACACATCGTGTTGTGTTGTATTATGTTGTAAAGAATTTACGCAAATTTATTCCGGTTTTACTTAGCTTTTTTTTACGAAAAAGAGAAAATTTATGTCGGAAATGCAAAACAACGACTTTAAATAATAAAGTATGCGTAATTAAAAACAAAAAAAGTCATGAAAATTTATAAATTATATCTCATCATGTTTATTGGTCTTTTTTTACAATCTTGTTTAAACGAAGACCCACAATTAAACGAATCACTACAAAGTGATGAAACCATAAAAAACGATCAAGCTGTAAAATTAGTAACAGTTACAGACGGAACATCTAGAAGAACTTATTCTTTTTTGTCTTTTAAAGATTTTGATACGTTTTATCAAACCATAGATAATCTAGAGGCTGCAGCAGAATTGGCAGATGATCAATTTATTGCTTCATATCCTAATTTAAGTGGTGAGCAGTTAACAGATAAAGAGATAAGCATAGGGTATGATCCATATAAAACATATACCGATTTTACCAAACAATATGGATTAGCACATTCTATGATAGATGATTATATTAAATCCGAAGCAAATTGGTTAAATAATGCAATATTAGATGAAACAAAAGACCCTGATATTAAATATAGAGATTTAGAACCTGAAGAATTAACTATGTTGAATTCTGATGGTGTAGTGCAAATTGGTAAAAAAATATTTATCCAAGCTCAAAATGGATTAATTACCATACCTGATGGTAATACTAATACGCTTTTTGATTTCTTAGACAATTGGGATTTTTCAGGTCTTGGTCCAATTGGACCAATTACAATTTCTTGGTTTGATTTAATTGGAGTAGATAGTAGTACTTTTGATTGGTTGCCAGATGGAGGTGATATTACTTATACTTGTCATAAAGAAGAAACAAATAGAGATTGGTGGCATGTGAATAGTACCCGAAAAATCAGAGGTGTTGTTAAAAGTGTTTATAGCGGATTATGGGGAGCTAAGATAAAATCTAAAACAAAATATTACCGTAGATATTGGGCCTTTGGTTATCATTGGTTGCCAACAAGAGCTTCCAGTTTAACAGCAGCATTAGATGGTTATGCTGATAATGAAGCTAGTACATGTGGAGATGATGCCATTCATTTTATTGAGGATATTGATAAGACATATAAAACTAATAAAGTGAAAGTAAAATATGTTGCACATACAAATTATAATGCAGGTCAATATTATACAACACGTACCCACACTTTAAAAGGCGTACATAAAAAAGGAAGTAATTTTAGAAGAGAACATTATGTTTGGTAAAAAACAACAAATAAAAACGGTTATAAGCATTTTGCTTATAACTGTTTTTTTTCAAAAAAGTATGGCACAAGATAATACTCTTGATTTTTTAAATGATTATTATTGCATTGGTGCTTTTGCACAATATACGGTTGATAGAGCCGGTGTAGTGTATAAGCAAGACCCAAATTTAAATTATGATTTATTAGAATTTTCTGTACCTCAATTAGGTATTGTAATTAACCGTGTATATCAATATAAAAATTTTAACTTTAAAACAGGGTTAATTTTAAAATACAAACTAATAAAAGAACATTTACTATTTACAAAAGAACAGACCGGTTTAGAATATGATTCTGAATTATTGTCCAGTTTATCATCTGATGATAAAATAATATCAATTCCTTTAATTTCAGAATACGTAATACCTTTATCCCATAGAATAAAATGGGTAATAGGATCTAGTTTTTCTATTGGTTATTATAGGGGTCAAGAAGGTGGAAGTGTACATATAAGAGGTGTACATCAAAATAGAACTTCTTTATATATCTATTACGACGGTTATGATAAAAATCCGTTATTTACCAGTGCGGAAATAAGCACGGGTTTTTATTTTTTGTTTAAGCATTTTATGTTACAACCCGAGATTAGATATAGTAAAAGTTTTAGAGATGTATTAACCGGTCACTACGTAACTGAGAATTTTGTAACTGAACCACATAATTCTAGTGGTACATTTAAACAAAGCGGTGATTATTGGGGTATTTCCTTGTCGGTTTATATTAAAAAGAGAGGTAAAAATAAAAAGAGAAAAACGCGTAAAAAGTAAGATTTTATAGGTAAATAAACTTTGGTATATTGCTAAAAAAATAATAGTATGTTTGGTAAAAAACAACAAATAAAAACGGTTATAAGCATTTTGCTTATAACTGTTTTTATACAAAAAAGTAAGGCACAAGATAATACTCTTGATTTTTTAAAAGATTATTATTGCGTTGGTGCATTTGGGCAATTTACTGTTGATAGGGCAGGTAAAGTGTATAATGATGACGGTGTTACACCAAATTTTACTCTAGAGAGTTTTATAGTGCCTCAATACGGTATTATTATCTCAGTCTTTCAACATAAAAATTGGAATTTTAAGACGGGTTTTATTTTAAAACATAAGATTGAAAATACCATAATTTTTTTTCAAAGGAACAGATAGGAAAACCTTATAATATAAAATTTCAAGTTTGGACTGATAGTGGAGCAAATATGAATACGATACCTTTAATAGCAGAATATATTGTATCATTATCTAAAAAAACCAAATGGATTATAGCAGGAAGCTTTAGTTTTGCTTATTATCGTGGTCAAGAAGGTGGTAATGAAACTATTTTAGGTGCAAATCATCCAACCCCCAAAAAATTAAGACCGTTGCAAAATAATCAACTTCTAAATTATTTTTAATTTTTGAGATTTTTTTATAAATT
>JALSLI010000015.1 GCA_026988395.1 Flavobacteriaceae bacterium
TGATACGTAAAATCGGCGTGACTTGGTCTAAAGACATCTTTAATATTAGAGTAATCCTTTGATTTATGGTCTTTATTTATAATCTGAAACCCAATTGGTGTTCCGGTTGTTTTTCCTTCAAAAATTCCGGAAAGAAAAATCACTTCATCTTGTTCTTTTCTTGCTGTTGTAAGCTTGTTTTGTCCGGGTTTTCTTCGGTTTAACTCTTGTTGTATAGCATTGAAATCTAATTCAATTCCGGCAGGACAACCATCTATTACACCACCGATTGCAGGACCGTGCGATTCGCCAAAAGTGGTTAATTTGAATAATTTACCAATTGTATTACTCATAAAAAAATGTTTTCACAAAAGTAATACTAAAAAAATAATTTTTATCTAAAGTTTGAATTAATATTCGGACAAGCAGCTTGACGAGGTGTTTTACAAAATAAATCCAAACCAAGAGTGAATTGATGAAAACCTCCGTTTGCAAAAGTAATTTCTCCTACTTGATGTGTATAAGTATATGAAATTAAAACGTTTTTTAGATTAATACCTATAATTGGTGTAAATTGTGATAATTCTTGAATTTTATTACCATCGAATCCTTGTCTATACGAAACAGCTGCCCACAAAATGTTATCATTTTCTAATTTACGGTAAGCTTTTAAATTAAAATCAACTGTGAGACTGGCATTATATTCAATTAATTGAGCCATAACTGAAGGCTCTAATTTTATTTTATTTGGGTTTTCATTATCAAAAAAGTAGCCTAAACTAAATAAATATCTTCGTAAATTAAGTGATTCATAACTGGAAGAGTTTAAATCTCTTGCACTAAGTAATAAATTTTTAACCGTTAAGTAGGCAAATCCGGTTTTGTAGTGATAAGCCATCCCAAAATCGGCATTATAATAATTTTCTGCACGTACTAAATTTGTAATTACAGGATCATTTAATTGTCCCGGTAAAATAAAATTGGTTTCATCTATTTTGTTTTCGGTAAACATACCGGACAAAGCGAAAGACAATTGATTAAAATTATCGCCTCCCATATTTATATGATAGGCAAAAGTTGCCAAAGCTCCTATTTGCGAATGGTATCCGTTTCTATCTTTAAAGACAATACCTCCTAAACCAACATTAGATTCGGCACTCATTCTAGAATGATAACTTAATGTTTGTAAAGACGGGGCTTCATCAGAACCTGTCCACTGAGCTCGATGCGTTAATCGTAGTTTGGCACAATTACCGATACCTGCAGCGGCAGGATGTAACAGGTACACATTATCGGATAAATAATCGGAATATACCGGTAAAGTCTCTTGTGCTTTTATCGAAATTGTTGCAAAAATTACAAATTGTATAAGAAGGGAAAGTTTAAATATTTTCATATTGTTAGGTTGAAATCTTTTTATTTGTATTGAAAATCCGTCAAATATATAAATTTTTATTTTTCTAAAATGAAATTTATAAAATTATATTATCTAATGAGACTGAAATGTCCGCGTCTAATTTTATTTTTACCGAAACGATCAATCACCTCTGCGGTAAACCAATAATCTGTCGGTGGCATTTGATTTCCGTTAAACAAGCCGTTCCATCCTTGATTTTGTGCCGGATAAAAGGTTGTTAAAACTCTTCCGTAACGATCAAAAACAGTAATCTTTGCATCCGTTTTAAAATACAATTCTTTTACTTGCCAAACATCATTTATTCCATCATCATTTGGTGTGAAAAATTTTGGAAATCCGTAAACATTTACTTCTTTGCTTGTAATTCCGCAACCATTTTTCTCGCGAACATAAACGGTATAAATTCCCGGAGATAAATTTTTAAATAAGGGTTCGTCTTGGTATGGACCATTTTCGTCATTTAGAGCAAATTCATAAAATCCGTTTCCTTCAATTTTTACTTCCAATGAAAAATTGTCGTTAATATAGTATTCTAAAACCACAACATCCGTTATGACGGCAGACACAACGCCAATCAGTTCAACTTGTTTGGTTGTCTCGCAATTAGAACCATCGGTTGTAACTGCTCTAACGGTATAAATTCCGGTAACATCTGTTGTAAAAGTATCTGTGGTATTTACTGTATTTCCGTTAGCATCCATCCAAAAATAAGCATAGTTATCTTCGGCATTTATTATTTTAAAAGTGCGTGTATCTCCTATTATATTTTCACATTTGTATTGTAAGGGATTATCAATTTCAAAACGAGGAGCTTTATTCTTTTTAATCTCAAAATTTGTGGTTACAGAACAATTTTGTAAGGTGTTACTAAAAATTTCTACATAGATAGTTTCGTTATTTTTATCCGTTTGATAGGTTGTTGGCGTTGTAATTTCTTCGGTTAAACCGCTATCTGTATAATAATGAAAAGAGTAATTATTGCTATTATTTCCGTTAAGAATAATAGAGTTATTTTGTGTTAAATCAAATTCAGCTAAACCCGTTTGTTCATTATCACAAGATTCTAAAACCGGCAAATTTGCTAATTGAAAACTTGCAAAAGGATCTTCAAAAGAGATATTAATTTCATCAAAAGCGGTACTGTTACAATATTGAGCATCTACTTCCACACGATAAAGATGTGAAATAACCGAATTTTCAGAAACAGTTAAAGTTGAAGATGTATCCGGCAATAGAGAACCATCTTGATACCAACGATAAACAGCTGTATTAGCCATATTTTGATTTCCTAAAGTTGTAGTTATTGTATAAGAATTACCAATGCAAACTGAAACATCTTCAGGCACTGTAACAGTACAAACAATTGAACAATCAGTCGTTCCGGCACCAGCTTGACCTGCGTTTGTCTGTTCAAAAGTAATCTCACCTTCTATACCACTATAATTGGTAATAAGCACAATATAATATTCGCCTGCTTGTGCATTTGCTATCGTAAACGTTTCGGTTGCATTTTGCGAATAACTACACGCAACAACATTAGATGCTGTTAGCTGAGCCTGACAAGCAGCAGTAGGATCTGTAAAAGGACCGTAACAAATAAAATCAACATCGATTCCTTGTCCGTTTGTGCTAACTTGACTAATTTTAAAAGATAGATTTCCTGAATTATCAATATACAAATAATACCAAGCAGGATTTGGTACAGAAGTCAAACAACCATAATACGGACCTGTTTCGGCATTAGTACCTGAAAAATTATTAGGAAAAGTAAACGCTCCACTACTACAAAAAGGATCTGCGGCATCGCATTGTGTTCCTTGTGCAAAAGCTTGAATTCCGATTAAAAGCAGTAAAATATGTAATAAATGTTTCATTAAATTATTTTCGAGAGTTCAAATATAAATTTATTTAAAAACAAAAGCCTATTTTTGCAAAAAAATATATTATGTTTACCATAGAACGTACAAAAAACGATAGTATTATAAAATTTGTTACTAACGAAATCTTAACGGAAGGCAGTTTTGAATACAATAATATTGATGATGCCAAAAATTCCAAATTGGTACAACAATTATTTTACTTACCTTTTATAAAAAGTGTTTTTATTTCAGCAAATTTCATTGCCATTGAGCGTTATAAAATTGTAGAATGGCAAGATGTAGAAATGGAACTAAAAGCCATGATAGAAAAATATTTAAATGCTTACGGCTCGGTATTTAATAAAGAAGAAGAGGTGCAAAAGGTAGCTATTCAGGTTTACACTGAAGTAACTCCTAATCCGAATGTGATGAAATACGTATCAAATAAATTTTTATCCAAACAACGTATTGAAGCGGTAAATTTAGATGAAGCAAAGGAAATTCCGTTAGCGAAAGAATTGTTTAAAAAATATCCTATAAAGGAAGTTTTTATTGCCGAAAATTATATTTCCATTGCTAAAAATGACGATATCGAATGGTTTGAAATCCAAAATGACGTACGTTCTTTTATCCGTCTTTACCTACAAGAAGGTAAACCGATTGTAACAGAAAATTACGTTCCTAAAGAAGTGGAAGTATTACAACAAACAAAAGAAAATAGAGCTAATGATACGGTATCAGAGGAAATAATTTCAGTTTTGGAAGAATACATTAAACCTGCTGTAACGGCTGATGGTGGAAATATTATGTTTAAATCCTATGATAAAGAAACCAAAAAAGTAGAAGTTGTTTTACAAGGTGCTTGCAGTGGTTGTCCTTCTTCAACTATTACGCTAAAAAATGGTATTGAAGCCACGTTAAAAAGCGTGTTACCAAATAAAATTAGTGAAGTTGTTGCTATTAACGGGTAAGCAGTAGATTTACCAATTATACTAATTTTTATTCCGAAAAATCTAATTCCATGAAATTTTGCGACAAACAACAAATCATAGAGGAATTAGAAGTAATTACAACGCTAAGAGAAAACCGTAATCGTGTAGCGAATTTAATTTTAAAATCAGAATCTAATTTTTTGCCTTTACTGGAAGTTATTTTTAATACAAATAAAAAAGTTTCATTTAGAGCTGCTTGGATTTTAGAATATGTTGTACATAATAAACCAAATTGGTTGTTAAAGCACATCGATTATTTTACCAATAACATTTCAAAAATAAAAAATGGAAGTGCCGTTAGGTCTGTTGCCAAAGTTTGTGAACTATTTGCTTTATATTTAGATAAAAAACCTCATGAAAAGGAAAAATATAAAACCAATATTAAACAGATAATAGAAACCGGTTTTGATTGGATGCTTTCCGAACATAAAATTGCAATAAAAGTTTACACCAT
>JALSLI010000016.1 GCA_026988395.1 Flavobacteriaceae bacterium
AATTAGCAAAAGTGCTAACGGATAATATTTTAATTTTGTTAATAAAGCCGAATCTTTATAGTATAAATAAATTGCCTTTTTTTGAACACTTTTTGCATTCTCATCTTTTAATAAATAGGTTAATTTAATCGGTTTGTTAGAAGCTTTCATTTTATCTAACTGCTTTTTAAGATACATAGAATCTTGTGCTTTAATTGTATCTAAATTATTAAAACCGGTTATTTTATCTTTATCATTAGTGCTTATAAACGGAATGCTCTTATTGCTGTTTAATATTTCTATGGCTAAATTTAAAGTAGCACTATTCGAATTGGTATCGGCAATATTTTTTAATGCTTCGGCAATTGTTTTCATTTTAATTCTTTCTTCATTTTTAAATTTTTGAAAGAAAACATACGTATTCCATAAAATGGAAGTAACAATTACAAAAGTGAAAAAAATAAGAATTCTACGAATAAGGGTGGCATTTTTTGAAAAATTCATATTTCAAATATATAAATAAAATTAGAATACGCATAAAACAAAAGAATAAAATACATATTGCTTATATTTGTAAATTAAAAACACCTTTATGCTAACTATAAATCCAAATAATATTTCTACTGCCAAATTACACGGTTATTTATTAAGTGCTATTGCACCAAGACCAATTGCTTTGGCAAGTACGATGGATGCAAACGGAAATCCGAATTTATCACCATTTAGTTTTTTTAATGTTTTTAGTGCCAATCCGCCAATTTTAATTTTTTCTCCGGCAAGAAGAGTACGAAATAACACCACAAAACATACGTTGGAAAATGTACATCAAATAAAAGAAGTAGTAATAAATGTGGTAAATTACGATATTGTACAACAAATGTCTTTATCGAGTACCGAGTATGCACAAGGTGTAAACGAATTTAAAAAAGCCGGATTTACCATGTTAAAATCCGATTTAGTAAAACCGTTTAGAGTTGCCGAATCACCGGTTCAATTTGAATGCAAAGTAAACAAAATTATTAGCTTAGGCAACGAAGGTGGTGCCGGAAATCTAGTTATTTGTGAGGTCGTAAAATTACATATTAACGAAGCTGTTTTAGATGAGAACCAAACGATAGACCAAAAAAAATTGGATTTAGTGGCTCGTGCAGGAGGAAGTTTTTACAGCAGAGCAAAAGACGGTTTTTTTGAAATCCCCAAACCACTAAGCACATTAGGCATTGGAGTGGATAATATTCCGAAAGAAATAAGAAACAGTACTGTTTTAACCGGAAATGATTTAGGAATGTTAGGCAATGTAGAAAAAATTCCGAATACCGAAGATGTTAATAAGTTTCGCGCCGAGAATTCTGAATTTATAACACAAGATTCGGTAAAAAAACATAAATTTGCAAAATCCTTTTTAAAAAAAGGCGAAGTGCTTTCGGCATGGAAAGTATTGTTAATTAAGTAAATAAAAAACAAAATGGAAGTATCAGGAAAAATTAAAGTATTAGGAGAAACCCAAACTTTTGGGTCTAACGGATTTAGAAAAAGAGAAGTAGTAGTAACAACAGATGAGCAATATCCGCAAATGATTATGGTGGAATTTATTCAAGATAAATGTGATTTATTAAATAATTTTAATGTTGGTGACGATGTTAAAATTAACATTAATTTACGTGGTAGAGAATGGATAAATCCAGAAGGTGTGGCCAAATATTTTAATTCAATACAAGGTTGGCGAATTGAAAAATTAAGTGGAAATACGGCTCAATCAGCTCCTGCTCCTGTACAAGACATGAATGCTTTTGAACCTGCAGATGATACAAATTCTTCTGATGAAGCAGATGATTTACCGTTTTAAATTTCATCTTAAATCCAAATCCAAATAGGCATTAATAAAAATATTTTTACAAACCACTCATCTCATTGAGTGGTTTTTTTAAAGAATATAATTGTTTACAATAGCGTAATGTAAATCAATAAAAGACGATTAAGTCTTAAATTGTTGAGTAAATAAATGTTAAATTTATATTATTAGATAAAAATACTTGCTAATTTTGCAAAAATAAAAAACAAATTGTTTTAGTACTTAAATATGAAATTTACAAAACCTACTCCTATTGAAAAAGAGATTATTTTAGATCCTAAAAAAGTAATCATGTCTAAAACAGATGCAAAAGGTGTTATCGAATTTGCAAATGATTATTTTATGGAAATTTGCGGCTATGAAGAATACGAATTAATGGGTAAACCGCATAATGTTATTCGTCATCCTGATATGCCAAGAGTAATTTATAAAATATTATGGGAACGTTTACACAAGGGCAAAAACATACACGCAGTAGTTAAAAATTTGGCAAAAGACGGTAGCTATTATTGGGTCATTACAAATTTTGAGACCAAATATGATGACAACGGAAATATTATATCTCATTATTCTCGTAGAAAGGCAGCACCAAAACACGTTGTTAAAACGATAGAAAAATTGTATAAAGTGCTCCTTTCGCTTGAAATAGATGATCGCTCTATGAAAAAATCACTTAATTATTTTATTGGTTATTTTGAAGAAAAGTACACTACGTATGATGATTTTATTTTAGATTTAATCGGTACAACCGAAGAAGAAATACAAGAATATTTTAACAATCCGGAATTAAACTTAAACGCAAACGAGAATAAAAAGGGTATCAATAAAGTTGTAAAAGAAAAAGAAATTATTACCAAAGAAAAGTTGGCACAATTAGAAAAAATAGAACAAGAAATAAAAAAATTGGAAGCCAAGGTTAACGAACAAAAAACACCTCCGATTAAAAAGAAAAAACCAAGCTTATTTCGTCGTTTCTTTATGGGTGAATAATTTTTTAAAAGGATTTTGATAACAAATCTCTCTCCTTTTTAGTCATTTTGGAAATCACCAAATTATACGAGTGGTCAATTAATTCTAATACTAATTTTGGTGGTAATTGTGTGTTTACCGTAACGGTGTTCCAATGTTTCTTATTCATATGAAAAGCAGGTTTTATATTGTTGTGAAACTCTTCGCGTAAAGCAATACTTTTTTCGGGATCACATTTTAAATTGATTTTTAATACATCCAATTCTAAATCGGTTAAAGCAAACATTTTATTTAAAACCTTAAAAACCAATGTTGTTTCGTTAAACGGAAAACTTTCTGTAACGCCTTTTTTTTGTAAACAATATTCTCTAAAAGTCTCGATATGCATTGTATTAATTTTTAAAATGAGAACTAAAAATCTGATTTTCCGTTTCATCTTCTATTTCCCATTGCAAGACATTGGTAATATTGTATAGTTTTTCAAGCTCAGTTATTAACTGCTTTTTAGCACGCTTTTTTAAATCAGATATTTCTAAGGTTTCCTGTAATTTGGCAATTGCTTTTTCGTTTATTTTATTTAATTCTTCCTTGCTAAAACTGTTAAACACGCTCTGTTCTAAATCGTAATAACGTAGATTTGGCTCTATAATCAGTTCTTCTTTTGGTATTTTTTTAAGAATAATTTTATGATGAACCGAATCTAATTCAATTTTCATTTTAGACAAATCATATGCAATTTTTACCTTCGCATTAGCGATAACAATAGCTTTCTTTTTAAAGTCATACGGAATATAAAAATAATTTTTGGCAGTTTGATAATTGTAAATTTCCGAAACTTCTGTCTCTGCAACAACCAATTTGCTAACATTTTTTATCTCGTGTAATAATACTTGTATTTGCTCTTTTTCCTGCTTTTTTACTTCCTTTTTAAAGTACATTGTGGCAAATAAAAAACCGAGAACAAATAAAATAACATATTTTAAAATTTTCTTCATTTTTTGGGTAAAGATACGTTTTTTCAAAAAAAACACATACATAATATTCTTATGTATAAGAAAATGATGTATATTTGCACTATGGCAAATTCAAAATTATATAAAGGAAGTCTGCAAACCATTATTTTAAAATTGTTGGAAGAAAACGACAAAATGTATGGTTACGAAATCACACAAAAGGTAAAAGCAATTACCAAAGGTGAGCTTAATATTACAGAAGGTGCCTTATATCCTGCATTACATAAATTGGAAGCAGAAGGCTATTTAGAAGCAGAGATTATTAATATAGGTAATAGAATGCGTAAATATTATAAATTAACCGAGCACGGAACCAAAGAAACCGTTAATCGTTTAGCCGAGTTGCAAGAATTTATTAAAAATATGCAACAAATTGTAAACCCTAAATTTAGTTTGGAGTAATGGAGTTAACAAAAGAAAACATACAACAGATTAAAGATTATTTAAAAGCACTAAAATTTGATTATCAAGACTTAAATCTTGAAATTTTAGATCACATGGCTGCTGAAATAGAAGAACAAATACAAAAAAACAATTTAGATTTTAAAACTGCTTTTGCTTTGACTCGTGTAAAATGGCATAGAAATTTTAGAAAAATTTCAAGCTTTTATTTTGGTCATTTTTATGCCGCTCCTAAAATTGTTATAGAAAAAGCTAAAAAAATATATAGGCCTTTTTATTTCGGGCTATTCTTTAGTTATTTTATCCCTTTAATTTTGGTTAACCAAATTTTCAGTGGAAATTTTTTAAAAAAGCAAGATTCAAGTCACAAATGCAACTTTTGGTTAAACAATAATTTATTCATTACAAATATAGGGTTTTCATAATTAAATCTCTTTCTAGGTCTTGCATTTATTTTAGT
>JALSLI010000017.1 GCA_026988395.1 Flavobacteriaceae bacterium
ATGTGGTGTTGGTGGTTCGGTAAAAGATGGTGAAATTATTGTCCAAGGAAACTTTAGAGACAAAATTATTGAAATCTTAAAAAAAGAGCATTATAATGTAAAGCGTGTTGGAGGGTGATTTTTTTTTTGTAAAATTTACATAATTAAATATCCCAAAACGGGAACTTTTTACTATATTTGCAATAATAAATTCTAAAATGTGAGAATAATATCAAGAAGAACACTCCGTGAATTTTGGGAAAAACATGAAAATAGTAAAGAACAATTAAAATCATGGTATCGTGAAACGGAAAGGGCTAGTTGGAAAAATATTAACGAATTAAAGGAGGAATATCCAAGTGCAAGTATTTTAAAAGACAACAAAATAGTTTTTAATATAAAGGGAAACAGGTATCGATTAATCGTTAAAATGAATTTTGAATTTCAAATATCTTGGATATTATTTATCGGAACTCATGCTGAATATGACAAAATTAATGCAAATGAACTATAAATTATGGATATTAAACCTATAAATACTGAAAAAGACTATCAACAAGCATTAAAAAGGCTTCAAACCATTTTTGATGCAAAAAAAGGAACAAAAGATGGAGATGAGTTAGAAATTTTATCTATTTTGATTGATTCTTATGAGAGTAAAAAATTCCCAATAGAAATGCCTGATCCTATTGAAGCAATAAAATTTAGAATGGAACAGATGAATATGAAACCAAAAGAACTTGCTGAGATTATTGGTTTTAAAAGCCGGGCAAGTGAAATTTTAAATAAAAAAAGAAAACTTACATTAGACATGATTAGAAAATTGAGTTTTACACTTCATATTCCAACAGATGTGTTAGTACAAGAATATGTTACTGAATAAAATCCATAAATTTGGTTTACAAAAAATACGATTATCACAAAAAAACCTGCAAAAATAATTTTTGCAGGTTTTTCGCATTTTAATGCGACAAAATTTAGGAATTTTCAATTGTTTATTATCGTCATACAAACATATAATTCGGGTTTATTTGAGGTAAATTTTTGCAACCATAATCGCAGTTCTTCTATTTCGTAAGGTAATAATCGGTCAAGTGCTTTATTTAATTCTCTGCAAAACAAATCTGCGTCAAAACTAACTTTTTTAAGTATTGTTTTGGTGTATTCAAACATTGCTCTCGCCATTTTAGTAAAGTTTTAATTAGTTATGCTTGTAAAGTTAACGCAACATTTGTTACATTATTGTAAATAAAATGTTAAAATTATACTCTGATTTTTGACTATATCACAAAAAAATGGGCGTATAATAGAAATAATCTAATTTACGCCCTTTTTTAATAATCTGTTTATTTGGTAAAAACTCTATATTGCTGCTAATTTTTTACGTAATTCTTGTACTTTATTTTCTAATTCTGCAACAACCGTTTTAAAATGTGCTTTTTTATCTGTTTCTTTCTTATTGTTTACTTTTTCGACTAAATCATCAAAAGCAGTAATTGCTTCGTCAATAATTTCTTCAGCTTTATCTGCTTTTTCCGGATTTTCTAATTGCACTACGTAACAGTCTTCAATAATATCTGAAAAGATATAGTTTAAATCCTTTTTTAAATTTTTAATACTTGCCATCTTATTTTAATTTTAATGATTTTTATTTATAAATATACTTCTAATAATTCTGTTTTTTCAGCGGAATGAATTTCAATTTTGTTTAATAAATTTGGTATTAAAACGGTTTCACCATAATTTAAGGTCGTATTTCCATCAGGATAACGAATACTTGCATTACCGGAAACACACATTAGAATAGTAAACGAATCCCTCTGCGTAAAATCCTTTTCTATTTTACCGTTAACCGAGATAATTTCGGTGATAAAAAACGGACATTCCACTATTTTTTGTGTCTCATTTTCAGAAACACTATAAGTTGTTTTGTAATTATCGTGTACCTCAAAATCTAAGGCTTCCAAAGCTTGTTTTGTATGTAATTCTCTGGATTTACCTGTTTTATCGGTTCGTTGCCAGTCGTAAACACGGTATGTTATGTCACTTGTTTGCTGTATCTCTGCAAGTAAAACACCTGCTCCTATTGCGTGTATTCTACCTGTTGGTATAAAATAAACATCCCCTTTTTGTACTTCTTCAAAGTTTAAAATTTTGGTAATTTTTCCTTTATTTAGATAATCTTGATACACATTTTTATCTACTTTTTCTTTAAATCCAACGATAATTTTAGCATTTTTATCGGCTTGCATAATATACCACATTTCGGTTTTCCCAAAAGAATTATGTCTTTTTTTAGCCAATTCGTCATTTGGATGTAACTGAATACTTAAATCTTCCTTTGCATCTATATATTTTATTAATAACGGAAATTCTTCCTTAAAAGCATCTGCTACTTTTTTACCAAGTAAATCTGCCGGAAAATTTTTAATCAAATCGGTTAATTTCATTCCTTTGTAAACACCTTCCGCTACGACGGAAATAGCATTTTTTACCGTTGAAATTTCCCAACTCTCACCAATAGAATTACTTTGCAAAGTGTTTTTTTTATGCAATACATCAATTAATTTTGTTCCTCCCCAAATTTTTTCTTGAAGTATGGGAATAAATTTTATTGGTGCCTTTTTCATTTTGCAAATATCGGTTATTTTTTTTAAAATTAACACTTAAAAACCTATCTTTGTTTATTCTTAGAAACAGACCTTAAAAAATGAAAAAATTCATACAAAACTTACCAAAAGTCGAACTGCATTTACATATAGAAGGCTCTTTTGAACCGGAATTAATGTTTAAAATTTCCAAACGAAATAATATTGAAATTCCGTTTAAATCGGTTAAAGAAATTGAAGATGCTTACCAATTTTCTTGCTTACAAGATTTTTTAGACATCTATTATCAAGGGGCAAATGTGTTACAAACCGAAGAAGATTTTTTCGATTTAACCTATGCTTATTTAACAAAATGTAATGACCAAAATGTAAGACATACCGAAATTATGTTTGATCCGCAAACGCATACCGAACGCGGAATTCCGTTTAAAACTGTTATTAACGGTATTGTAAAAGCTCAAGTAAAAGCAGAAAAAGAATTTGGCATTACTTCTTTATTAATTATGAGTTTTTTACGTCATTTATCGGAAGAAGCAGCCTTTAAAACACTGGAAGAATCACTTCCTTTTAAGAATAAAATTACTTGTGTTGGTTTGGATTCTTCCGAAAAAGGGAATCCGCCGAGCAAGTTTAAAAATGTATATCAAAAAGCAACCGAAATCGGCTATATTCCCGTAGCACACGCCGGCGAAGAAGGTGATGCTGATTATGTTTGGGAAGCGATTGATATTTTAAAAGTAAAACGAATCGATCACGGAAACAACGCCTTACAAGATGATAAATTAGTAGCTGAAATCATTAAACGTGATATCGCTTTAACGGTTTGTCCGCTTTCAAACACAGCACTAAAAGTAGTGGAAGATTTAAAAGATCATCCGTTAAAAAAAATGCTTAAAACCGGATTAAAAGTTACGATAAACTCAGACGATCCTGCTTTTTTTGGCGGACAAGTAAACAAAAATTACGAAGAAGTACAAAAGGCGTTAAATTTAACAAAGGAAGAAATATATACGTTAGCAAAAAATTCGTTTAAATATTCTTTTTTAGACGATGCTACAAAACAAAAATACCTCAACGAATTAGAAACTTATTACAATCAAAATAAATGATTTTAATTGCTGACAGCGGTTCTACAAAAACAAATTGGTTGGTATTAGATAAAACCGGGAAAGAAGTCTTGCGAACCAGAACAAAAGGATTAAATCCTGCTGTTTTTGATTTGGAAATTTTACAAAATCGCATTGAAGAAAACAAAGAGCTAACCAAAATTAAAGATTTGGTAACCAAAATTTACTTTTATGGAGCAGGTTGTGGTACGGAAACGCCAAAAAAGATTTTAAAAAATTTACTTGTCAACCTTTTTAAAAATGCATCTGTAAAGGTTAAAGAAGATACCGAAGCTGCCGTTTTTTCGGTTACAGACAAACCGGCAATTGTTTGTATTTTGGGTACCGGTTCTAATTGTTCGTATTTTGACGGACAAACAGTACATCAAAAAATTGCTTCGCTTGGTTATATTGTAATGGATGATGCAAGTGGTAATTATTATGGTAAACAATTATTACGCGATTATTTTTTTAATAAAATGCCAAACGAATTAGCAACTGAATTTAAAAAAACATACGATTTAAATCCGGACACCATAAAACTAAATCTATACAAAAAAGAAAATCCGAATACTTATTTAGCCAATTTTGTACGTTTTTTAATTCAGTTTAAAAAAACAGATTACGCACAAAAAGTCATCAAAAAAGGGTTGAATTTATTTATTGAAAATCAGATTTTACAATATCCCGAAAGCCAAAATTTACCAATCCATTTTATTGGTTCTATTGCTCATTTTTTAAGAGAAGAATTAAAAGAATGCTTAAATGAAAAAGGCTTACAACTCGGTAAAATAGAACGTCATCCGATAAACGGATTGGCAAAACATCACTTAAATAAAAAATAATTGACTTATTAATTTAATTTCTGTATATTTACCCTTTAAAATTAAGGATATGGAACAATTTAAAGGTAAAAACTTACTAAACTTTGTAAAAGAACTGCCAAATGACGATGCATGTAAAGCCTAT
>JALSLI010000018.1 GCA_026988395.1 Flavobacteriaceae bacterium
GGCTCTTCAAAAATGAGTAAAAAAATAGCCTTAGAAGCTGCAATAATGGTCTGGAGGCTTAGATTTGGCAGATAAACCAAGGGTTAATTTGGCAACTACAAATAAAATTGAATTTTACTTAGATTATACGTTTAGGAAATTGTTTTGTTTGTGGTATGAAGTAAAAAAACCAAAATTAAAATTTTTTATTTTTGAAATGATCTATTCTTTTATGAAAATTATTGACAGAAAATGTATGTTTATTTCACCTTTTAACATAGATTACGTTCAAACAAAATTCGGAAATTTTATAGTAAGACCAAAAACCACGGATTTGGTCGTAGTTTCACCTGCCTATGAAAGAAAGGATTTGGATAAACTGATTGAAATAATTGATTATCACCTTAAACAGAATAAGAAAGTTTTATTTATAGATGTGGGTTCAAATATTGGAAGCTATTCAATAGCTATTGGTAATGCCTATAAGAATATTGACACTCTCCATATTATGTCAATTGAGGCGGCAAAAGAAAATTTTGATTTACTCAAAAAAAATGTTTATCTCAATAAACTTGAGAATAAGATAACTTTAATAAACGCTGCTTTAGCAGATTTACCTGATAAAACAATTAACTTTTCATTTAACAAAAAAGTTCCTGGATGTAGTGGAGTTTCTTCTTGCAATGATGAAGATTACGTTATTGAACAATTAAAAACTACAACTCTTGACTTAATAATTCAAAATCATCATAATTTTGACGTCTGCATAATAAAAATTGATGTTGAAGGATATGAAATCGAAATTTTAAAAGGCGCAGAAAAATTGCTTAATTCAAAAAAAGAGATTTATTTGCTTGTTGAGGATTTTATTAAATTGGAGAGCATTGAATTTATAAAAAAACGTGGATTTGTTCATTTAGCCAAGCTAACACCTTACAATAGCTGGTGGAAGAAAATTTGATCCAAAATTCTTAAATTTACTTAAAACAATTATAATGGAGGAAACTTCAATTTGGGAGATAAAAGAACACAAAAATATCAAGGTTATCAGGATTACTTGATAAAAAACAAAAAAAGAGGCCTTAAAGGGAAGTGTGAAAATTTTTTTAAAAAAAATAAATTGCTAGAAAAAATATTTTATAGATTAACAAATATTTCCGTAAAAAAACTAGAGAAATTACCTAATATACAAAAGGCAAGAAAAGTTTTAGATATAGGTTGTGGAACTGGGGATACTCTGGTATATATTAATAAATTTATTAACAAGAACATAAAATTATTCGGAGTTGATTTAGAAAAAAATAAACAACTACCAAATATTGTAAATTTTAAAACATGTAATATTGAGGATGAAGTACTCCCTTTTGAAAGTAATACCTTTGATATTGTAATTTCAAACTTTATTCTCGAACATTTAACTAAACCGCAAAATTTATTTTCTGAAAGTTTTAGGGTTTTAAAAAAGGGAGGTTTTTTATATTGCACTACTGAATATTTTACGTCCCTATTTTGCCCTGATTCATGGAATTTCTATTCAGATCCGACTCACGTACGTCCTTGGACGAAAAGAAGTCTTGAAACGTTGGCATTTATAAATAATTTTGAAGTTTATAAAGTTGGAACAATCAAGTGGTGGGAATTCTTACCTCTTATGCCTGTTTTTCCATTGCTTAATTTAGTCTCAACTTCAAATTTTTCTTTTATCCCATTTGAAATAATAGGCAGAACAGTTTATATAACGTGCAAAAAACCTTAAAGACTATGAAAATTTTACATTTTCTCTATGACCATATTAACAACCCCTGGGTAGGAGGGGGAGCAGCGGTTAGAGCTTGTGAAATATACAGACGTTTATCCCAAAAAGGGCATAAAATTACTATAGTATCTGGTAATTATCCTGATACAAAAGATTATAAAGAAGACAATATCGAATTTAAATTTTTAGGCTATAAAAAAAACTACGTTTTAAGTACGTTTTCTTATGCTTATTCTGCCAACAAATATTTAAAAAATCACTATAAAAATTTTGATATAATAATTGAAGATTTTGCACCGTGGAATCCAATTTTTTCATATAAACTACATAATTTAAAACCTATTATTCTTCATTTACACCACAAAGAAGGTAAAAATATTTTAAAAAAATACAATATTTTTGGCATTCCATTTTATGTAATTGAAAAAAATTATCATTTAAAATTTAAAAATATTATCACAGTCTCAGAGACTACTGCAAAAAAATTTAGTTTAAAAAATTATAAAATAATTCCAAATGGGATAGATAAAAATTTATTGAATATTAAAACTAATATTGGTGAGTACATACTTTATATTGGCCGAATTGATTTATACAACAAAGGTCTTGATTTACTTATTGATTCAATGGAAGTATATCCATTATTAATTGTTGGAAAAGGTAAAGATGAAATTAAATTAAAAAATTTAATAAAAGAAAGAAAAAATATAATTTATAAAGGATTTGTTAATGAACATGAAAAAATAGAATTTATTCAAAATTCAAAATTTTTAATAATGCCGTCTCGATTTGAGGGACAGGGGATTGTTGCTCTTGAAGCAGCAGCACTTGGCACACCTTTAATTGTCAGTGATATTCCAGAACTTGAATACGTCGTAGAAAATGGATTTGGAATAAGTTTTAAAAGTGGAGATGCCCAAGATCTGAGGAGAAAAATAAAATATCTATACAATAATGAAAGTTTGTTAAAAAAAATGAGTACTAAAGGAAAAGAGTATGCAAAGAATTTTACGTGGGATAAAATCGCAGATGAGTATGAAAACTATATAAAACAGGTCTCGTCTAATTTTAAAGCATCGCAAAACCTATGATGTATAAAAACCTATCTTACGTAACTCTTTCTTTTTTTTACGTAAATCTTATAGGTTATTTTTTCCACTTTTACGTTAGCAGAAAACTGGGACCAGTTTTTTACGGTGAATTTATGGTTTTGTATTCTGTTTACTTAACCGTAGCAAACGTTTCAGTAATTATAGGCAACGTAGCCATAAAAGAAATAGTTGAAAACTTTGAGCGTAAGTACGAAATTTTACGATTTTTAAGAATTTTTAGTCTAAGCGTTGGTGTAATTTTGAGCTTACTTTTGATAATTAACTATAAACTTTTGGCAAGATTTTTAAACCTTCAGGACGTTAGGAGTGTTTTTTTAATTCCCATTGGAACCTTGATTTTATTTCCTACTTCTTTAGAAAAGGGTTTTTTGCAATCAACCAAGCAATTTGGTTTTTTTTCCCTGCTAAATTCTTTTGAATTAACCATTCGCTTGGTTCTAGCCGTTTTATTTTTGTATTATGGTCTAGCCGTTTTTGGAGCCTTGCTTTCTTCCATCCTTTCTGTTCTTATCTCTCTATTTATTCTCGTCTATAAAAATGGACACTTAAAAGGAAAAATAAGTAAAATTCCTCTTAAAAACCTTCTTTACTTGATTTTATACACGTCACCAGGTGGATTTATAATTTACTTAGACTCGGTATTTATTAAAAAAACACTTGATCCCACGATCGCTGGTCTATACGCGTCTTTTTCCGTGTTGGGCAAGGCTGTTTTGCTGCTTTGTTTAACTCTTAATTCAGTTTTTTTTCCTGAATTCGTATTTCTGAAAAAAGACTTTAGAAAAATGGTCAAAGTAGTTAGGAAGTCAAATCTTTTAGTCTCGTTAATATTTGTATTATCCATTCTGGGAGTTTTGCTCTTTGGCAAAGCAATCTTTGCCTTGGTCTTTGGCAAACAATACGTTAGCGCCTTTAAGTACCTGCCATATTACCTTGGAGCGTTGCTGCCCTTGACCTTAAACGTGTACTTTATGAGTATTTTTACGGCCTTGGAAAAATATCTTTTTCTTTTGTATGCCAATTTTTTGTCTTACTTGCTTGGATTTCTGTTTTTGCCCTTAAAAACCATCAATCAATACCTTTTGTACGTGGGAATAATAAATTTAATTTTTTATTTGTTGTATCTTTTTCTTTTTATCAAATTGTCCCAAGAACGTATCAACAAACGACCTACGTTTTCTTAACTCAAGTTAGTCAAAGTTTTTGTTAATTGTTGCGTTTCGTAAAAATATATGCCAATAAGGAGTTGGCGGTATTTTCAGGCTAGGGAAAAAATTTCTTTGTGGTTAAAACAAAAAAGGAGTAGTCGTGCAAATTAACCTGCATAAGAATGCCACTACCACTCCAGCATTGCGCAAAACCATTCAAGAGTCCACTCTTTCTAAACACAAGATTACTCAAAAGTATGGTATTCCCAGAGCTACAGTATCCATGATGCCCCCTGTAAGCCGCGTAGGATGCGAACGTCTTTAAATCCTGTTGAGGAATATATTGTCGTTGAATTACGCAAAACTTTTCTTTTACCTATTGATGATTTGTTGGTCATTGTCCGTTAATTTTTTAAGCCGGATTGGCAAAATATTATATTGAAATTACTAATTTTATCAAGAATCAGGGAGACAACACAAAAAAGTTAAAAAATTTTTTTATTCACGATTTTTTCACGTTTACGGTTATAGGTAGAGGGCAAACTTAAAACAGATTATAAATAAGGGAGGCAGTTGTGCTAAAAATTGATAAACGTCTTTTACTTTCTTTGCTT
>JALSLI010000019.1 GCA_026988395.1 Flavobacteriaceae bacterium
ACCTTTAAAGATGTTGCCGGATTAGAAGGTGCAAAAGAAGAAGTACAAGAAATTGTTGATTTCTTAAAAAAACCGGATAAATACACAAAACTAGGTGGTAAGATACCAAAAGGAGCCTTATTGGTAGGACCTCCCGGAACAGGTAAAACCTTACTTGCTAAAGCTGTTGCCGGTGAAGCAAATGTGCCATTTTTCTCACTATCAGGTTCCGATTTTGTTGAAATGTTTGTTGGTGTTGGGGCCTCTAGAGTTAGAGATTTATTTAAACAAGCAAAACAAAAATCACCTAGCATTATTTTTATAGATGAAATTGATGCAATAGGTCGTGCAAGAGGTAAAAACAATATGACCGGTGGTAACGATGAGCGTGAAAACACACTTAACCAATTATTAACTGAAATGGATGGTTTTGGCTCAGACACCAACGTGATTGTTATTGCTGCAACAAACCGTGCAGATGTATTAGACAAAGCCCTAATGCGTGCCGGAAGATTTGACCGTCAGATATTTGTAGATTTACCGGATTTAAATGAACGTAAAGAAATTTTTGAAGTACATATTAAACCGCTCAAACTAAATAAAGATGTAAATATTGATTTTCTTGCAAAACAAACTCCGGGATTTTCAGGAGCAGATATTGCAAATCTTTGTAATGAAGCTGCTTTAATGGCTGCCAGAAAAAATAGAAAAACCGTACATCACCAAGACTTTTTGGATGCAACCGATCGTATCATCGGTGGTTTAGAAAAGAAAAATAAACTTATAACTGTTAAAGAAAGAAAAACTGTTGCCTTTCACGAAGCAGGTCATGCTACCGTTAGCTGGATGCTAGAACACGCCGCTCCGCTGGTGAAAGTAACTATTGTACCTAGAGGTCAATCTCTTGGTGCTGCTTGGTATCTACCGGAAGAACGAATGTTGGTTGAAAAACAACAAATGTTAGACGAAATGTGTGCTACTCTTGGCGGTAGAGCTGCTGAAAAAGTGATTTTCGATGTTATCTCAACAGGTGCTTTAAGCGATTTGGAAAAAGTCACAAAACAAGCTAAAGCAATGGTTACCGTTTATGGTTTAAGCGATAAAATCGGAAATATTAGTTACTACGATTCAAGTGGTCAAAATGAATACGGATTTACGAAGCCTTACAGCGAAAAAACTGCTCAGATTATTGATGATGAAATTTCACATTTAATTGAAGAGCAGTACAAAAGAGCCATTAAAGTAATTACCGAAAATAAAGATAAACTAACTCAATTAGCAGAATTACTTTTAGAAAGAGAAGTGATTTTTACAGATGATTTGGTTAGAATTTTTGGTAAAAGACCTTTTGTAAAATCACCTATCGCTAAAAAACCTAAAGGAAGTATTTCTAACGTACAACCTAACAAGGAAGAAGAATAATTTTAGGTTTAAAAAAAATCAGTCTGTAAAATTTTTATTTTACAGACTTTTTTTGTTGTATATTTGAATGATTTTTTAATAACTATGAATTTTTTTAAAAAAATATTTTCTTCCGGCAAAACGGAAAACGAAGAAAAAGAAATAAAAGAGGAAAAATCTAATTTACCTATTGACGAACTATTTGTTAAAAATTTTTTAAACAATGAAGGTAAATTTATTTATTGCACTACACAAGAAGAAATTAATGAAAATCTAAAAAATATTTTGTCAGAAAATTATTGGGAAGAAATTTTATGCACAGATAATGATTTAGAAAAATTACTTTTTATTGTGGAAGCTAATAGCACTACAAAACAAAAGGACAATAAACAACCGTTTTTTACCAACTGCGAGCAACTTATTGCCGAAGACGGAAGTATCTTATTTTCCTCTAATCAGATAAGTGAAACCAAATTAAAAGATTTACCGGTTCATTTTATCGTCTTTGCAAGAACAAGTCAATTAGTAAAAAATAGAGATGATGCTTTAACTAGTATCAAAGCCAAATACAAAAAAAATATTCCTTCAAACATTAGTTCCGTAAAAAATTATAATCCAAATAAAAAATCAGATGATTTTATGGATTATGGTACAAATAATTCAAAAAACTTATACTTACTTCTATTAGAAGACCTTTAATATGAACAATTTTACCAAACGATTGCTATTCGGAGGAATATATGTAGCCATTATCTATATTGCTACTTGGTTTAATCCATTAATTTACACTACAGTTTTTAGTATTTTTATGCTTCTAAGTATATACGAATTTCAAAAAATGGAAAAAATCAAATCTATTTTTCCATACCTCACAGCAATAAGTATTGTTGCATTAATCTACTTGCTAAATTATCATTTTTTTGATACTAAGTTTAACAAAAATAGTATTATTGCTTTATTTTTATTGTCGCTATTCATACCATTTATCTGTGCATTACTTTCCGAAAAAACAAACAGTATTTCACAATTAAAAAGTCAGTTTCTAATCTTTGTATATCTTATTATTCCGTTTAGTTTGATGCAAATTATTCCTTATATTAATAATGGAGAATATAACAATGAAATAATGCTGGGTATTTTTATTCTAATTTGGATTAATGATACTTTTGCCTATTTAGTTGGAAGGAAATTCGGTAAAAACAAACTTTTTAAACGAATATCGCCAAAAAAAACCATCGAAGGATTTATCGGAGGATTTATTTCTTCGCTAATCGGAGGCTATTTATTATCCGGTTATTTTACAACTTTACCACCTATTCATTGGTTAGCTATAGCTTTTGTTGCCAGTGCTTTTGGTACAATTGGCGATTTGGTCGAGTCTATGTTTAAACGGAAAGCTGAAATCAAAGATAGTAGCAATTTCATTCCCGGACACGGTGGTTTTTTAGATCGCTTAGATAGTGTTATCTTTGCAACACCTTTTATTTTTATTTACTTAATACTATTTACATAAATGTTTCATAAAGAAGGATATACTATAATATTAATGACATCGGCAATTACTGTTATTGGTGTTTTATTAGCAGATAAGTTTCTAGGAGATACTTGGTATGCTAAACTGATAATGATTCTGCTGGCCTTAATGTTAATTATCGTTTTGCAATTTTTTAGAAATCCAAAACGAAATACCATAAAAAATAAATTACAAATTATTGCTCCGGTTGACGGAAAAGTGGTTGTTATCGAGGAAGTAGAAGAACCGGAATATTTTAAAGGAAAACGCAGACAAATATCTATTTTTATGTCTCCTTTAAATGTTCATGTTACCAGGTATTGTGTTAGCGGAACGGTTAAATACAGCAAATACCATCCCGGGAAGTATTTAGTTGCATGGCATCCTAAAGCATCAACAGACAACGAAAGAACCACTATTGTTGTTGAAAATGATACACTAGGTGAGATTTTATATCGCCAGATTGCAGGTGCTTTAGCAAAAAGAATTGTAAATTACGCAAAAGTTGGTGAAGTTGTAGAACAAGGTAAAGATGCCGGTTTTATAAAATTTGGCTCAAGAGTAGATATTTTTCTACCTTTGGACTTTAAAATATTAGTCAACTTAAATCAAAAAGTAAAAGGTGGCGAAACTGTTATAGCGGAAAAAGTTTTAGCATAAAAATGAACGATTTAGATAAAAAATTTGAAAAAGCTTTTAAAATCGCTTCGGCAATGACCAAAAAATTACCGCCCGATGTGATGTTGCATTTTTATGCATATTATAAAATTGCAACTTTAAATAGCTTTATGCATATGCCTTCCGGAGATGATGCTATTAGAAACGGATTTAAACTAAACGCACTAATACAGTTTAAAGATTTAAGTAAAGAAGATGCAAAAAAAAAATATATTGAACTCGTAGAAAAATACAATAATATAAAACTTTAAATATCATGAAAAAATTAGTATTAACACTCTTAATCGTAAGTATTGCAGCAGTTTCTTGTAAAAAGAAAACAGAAAAACCAAAATTTAGCTATTCTGTAGATCCAAAAACGTCGGTTGTAAAATGGACTGCATATAAAACCACAGAAAAAATTCCGGTTTCAGGAACTTTTAAAACAATAGAAATTGTAAATGCAAAAGAAGCAAATTCACCTAAAGAAGCATTGAATGGTATCGAATTTAAAATTCCGGTAAACAGTATTGACTCTAAAAATGAAGATCGTGATACTAAACTGGTTAAAGATTTCTTTGGTTCTATGAAGGACACAAACTACCTTTCCGGAACAATAAAACTAAATGATAACGGAAAAGGTTTTGTTCACTTAAAAATGAATGGTATTGGTAAAGACTTTCCGATTACTTATGTAATTTCTGACCAAATTATCGAAATAAATGCCGCAATAAATTTAGACAATTGGCAAGCAAATGCCGCTATCGATGCATTAAATAAAGTTTGCTTTGATAAACATAAAGGAGCTGATGGTATTAGTAAAACTTGGAATGAAGTAACTTTAAATATAAAAACTTACTTAAAAATGAATGAAGTAAAATAAATTTTCATCACTTATAACTAACAAAAGCTCTTTTAAAAATTTCTAAAAGAGCTTTTTGTTTGTAACTAATCAACAGATCCAAATTAAAAAAAAGCAAGATTCAAGTCACAAATGCAACTTTTGGTTAAACAATAATTTATTCATTACAAATATAGGGTTTTCATAATTAA